>CAWUJF010000039.1:0-12517 GCA_963922405.1 uncultured Hyphomicrobiales bacterium
TGATCACTGCGCCAAGGTCTGAAATGGCCCTGTCTGCCCCCTTCAGTGCAATATCAGCTGCACAGGTATAACCATTAGCCCTGTTTTCAGCGAAGCCTTCATCGTAAAGCCCATCAGACTTTCCCCGGCCTCTGCGTTGAGGAAATGCTACCAGGAATCCCCGATCAGTCAGAAACTCGGCCAGCCAGTCATGTTTCCAGGTAAATGTAAATGGCACGTCACCTTTGCCGTTTCCTGTCGAGCCGTGATTAATTACAGCAAGCGGAAAAGGGCCGGTACCGGCAGGTTTGTAAATAACGGCTTCAAGGTTCACGGGTTTGTCGGCTTCGATGAGATTGGTCAACAAATAGGTGCTTTCTCCTGCAGTCCAACTGACCGATGTTTCTTCATTCTTCAGGGATGCCAGGTCTTGGCGGGACATAACCGCAAAACCAAATCCATCTCCGTAAACCGCTCTCAGCCTGCCACTTTTCGAGAAACGGTAAGTAATGGTGTTTCGACCATAAACCGTCAGGATGTCACCACTCAATGTGGCTGAATAGCGGGTCCAGGACTTTTCAATACGGAAAGCAGCATTGCTGCCCACGGCATAAATGACCTTCGCATTACCGTCTTCATCAACAGACTCGACTATCAGGATTGTCTTGATGGCGTTGTCCCAGATACCCACCCATGTCCCTGCAAAAGGGGAATGAGATGCTTCAGCACTCAACGGCTTAGCATCTTCGGGCAAAGGAACACCATCTATGGAGATTTCGCTATGTGCTGTATCTGTCATCATAAATCCGAGCATAACCGCCTGTAAAATGTAGTGAAGGTCATTTCGCGGTATCAAACTCGCTATCATTTTCCTCTCCCTGAGATTGACAGCCAGGATCATAGCTCAATCAGAGTTGAAGGAAAGGGAAAATGAAAACTGAGCAGAGTTGACCGGATTTTCCTGTATCCTCGAACCATGGCATTGTGAGGCTTAATCACAGAAATTATGATTGAATATCCATAAATGACCCATCCCATTTGCTTATGGCTATCCAAAATGCTAGTGGCTAGCAAAATTTATATTATTGGCTCAATCTCCTGACATGAAACCCGTAAACATCGTTTGTATTAAGTGGGGCACCAAGTTTCCACCTTACTACGTCAACCGTTTGTATGCCGGTGTGAAACGCGCCATGAGCCGACCTTTCCGTTTCATCTGCTTTACGGAGCATGGAGAGGGCATAAATGAAAACGTAGAAATTCATCCACTGCCGACCGTACCATTTGAAGATGAGATGGTAACCGCGATGACAACCGGAAAACGCCGGGGCGCATGGCGCAAGGTGACCATGATGAAGCCAGGTGAGGTGGGGCTGGAAGGTCCAACCCTGGTGATGGATCTCGATGTGATCGTGATCGGCCCATTGGATGATTTGTTTGATTATGCGCCTGGCAAAATATGTATGGGACGAGAGTGGCGCTATCAGTATCATCCTCTTCAACCGGTTGGAGGGCATGGTTCGGTCTACAAGTTCGAGCCAGGTACGCATGACTATCTGTACACAGACTTTGAAGAAGATGTGGAAGGTTCGATCTCTTACCGTGGTGAGCAGAAATACATTTCCATGACTGCTCATAAGCGAGGTGATTTGGTCTATTTTCCAAAGGGATGGATCGGATCATTCAAAAGGCAGGCTATCCCGATGGTGCCGCTGAATCTGATCAATGAACCAACCATCCCAAAAAATTGCCGGGTACTGTGTTTCCATGGTGACCCCAAAATGGAAGAGGCGCTTGTGGGTGCAGGCAGCAAACTCAAATACAGGACAAAGCCCGCAAAATGGTTGCGTGAATTATGGCTGGAAGAACATGAACAGGACTGGATGCCATAATTGCGGATGATTTACGTGACAAGCTTCCTTTATAAGCAAAAACCATGAAGATCAGTGTCATCATATCAACCTATAATTCGCCGCAATGGCTGCCGAATGTGCTGACAGGTTATTCTTGTCAGGACTATGAAGACTTTGAAATTGTTGTGGCAGATGACGGATCGACGCCTCTAACTGCCGAAGTAATTGAACGTTTCATCGAAAACACGAATCTGATCCTTAAGCATGTGCGGCTTGCCGATAATGAGACCCAGAAGTGTGCAATCCTCAATAAAGCAATTGACGTCTCCGAGGGTGATTACCTTATCTTCACTGATGGAGATTGTGTCCCACATCATCGTTTCGTTTCTGATCATGCAGCTTGTTCGGAGTTTGGCAGGTATATCTGCGGTGGTTTTTGTAAAATGCCGGAGGCGACCAGCAAGGCCGTTACTCATGATGTAATTCGTTCCGGACAGATATTTCAACCAAAGTGGCTTTGGAACAACGGTTTTGGACTGCAACAAAAATGGCCGAAAGTCTTGGCCTTGCATACTGGACTTGCTGTAACGTTGGATCGGATTGCTTTTACCAGAAAAATATTTAGCAGTAGCAACTCATCTTGCTTCCGCGGTGACGCGCTACGCGTAAACGGATTTGATGAACGGATTGGTTCCGGCTGCGATGGCCAGGAGTTTGGATATCGGCTTGAAAACGCAGGTATTTTTCCAATAGGGAAGGAGTATTCTATTCTTTGCATGTTATTGGATCACAAGGAGCGTAATGTGGACCAGGAACTTGAAGTGTCAAACCAGGAAATCATGAACGAGACCAGATCAAGAAAACTCACTTATACAAACTATGGAATTGTCCATGGCTGAGAATTTCTGGATCATCATACCCGTTGAAGTCCAGCGCCGTGAACTGGATGCAAAATTGATTGCTACCGTCATTGCAGTTAATCGCGGATACAAGATTTTGCTTGGCCATGACCAGATGGTGAGACGTATGGCCAGGTATCTGCCCAAGGGAATATTGTATGACAAGAGCATCGGTGCCGATGGCGACCGAAAAGTGAACCGATATCATCGTCTGGGGTATGCTATCACGGCGATGGATGAGGAAGCGACAGGCTTTCTGCCGGCACCTGATCATTTCATGCAAACCCGTATGGGAGATCAAACGCTTGGGCTGACAAAGCGTTGGTTTTGCATTTCCGAGCAAGTCAGAGAGCACTGCATTAGACGGTATCCGCAGCACGTGGAACGCTTTGTGACAACCGGACTTGGGCGCACAGACACCTGGAGGCAGGATTTTTCAGGACTGTTTGCTGAAGAAACCCAGAAGATTAAAGAAGATGTGGGTAGGTTCATTCTTTTCAATTCGAACTTTTCGGTTGTCAATCATGCCCGTGGTGCCGCATTCGTTGACAGGCAGTTGCGACGACAGCATGCGCAACATCACGACGCGGAAACCCGGCAGGAGCGTTTGCAGCGTGAGGGATTGGAAAACCTGAACGCATACGCAGAAATGCTGCCGAAACTGCTGGTATGGTTTCCGGACCATAAACTTGTCATCCGTCCGCATCCATCCGAGAGTGTAGAGTTCTGGACGCAGCGGTTTGAAGGTAACCCACGAATTGTATTTTCGAAGGGTGGTGTGGTTACGCCCTGGATTCTTGCTTCCGATTGTCTTGTGCACCATGGATGTACCACAGGGGTAGAGGCAGAGTTAATGGGACGGCCGCAGATACATTATGCGCCATTTCCTGATGAGCATCATGACAGTCAGGTGGCCAAAATATTTTCACATTTTGTGCATTCTGAAGAAGAATTGAAACTTGCGATTTCCAAATTACTTGTTGAACCGGATTATTTCGCCAAATCGAGAGATGGGTTGGAAACCTATTTTGCTTCATTGAATGGAAAGCTTGTAGCTGAACATGTGGTCGATGAGTTTGATGAACTGAAATTTGCAGGTGGTGACATTCCATCATGGTTGGAGTGGGTGAAGTTCTCGCCTAGAAACTTGGTGGCGCGATATAAAGATCTATCAAAAAAAGCCAAAACATATTCAATTCAGAAATATGAAGGTACCAGTGTCAGGGAACTTGATTCAAAACTAAAAATAATTAGCGGTGCATTGGGATATGCACAATCACCTGAGGTTTCTCAGGTTTTTGAGGATTTGTATCTGATCGAGGCCAGGTAGGGGGAAGTATTTGAATGAGCAAAGTGGTGTGTATTGTTCAAGCCCGTATGGGGTCTTCCCGATTGCCAGGCAAGGTATTGATGGACATCGCGGGCAAACCATCCATTGATCTGCTGTATGACCGGTTGTCGAAGGCCAGTAAGCTGGATGAAATCGTGTTTGCCACCAGCGATCTGGAAAAAGACGATGTGCTGGCTAATCATCTAAAATCTAGAGGATATTCCCTATTTCGCGGTTCAGAGCAGGATGTTTTGGCACGATATGCTGCTGCGGCACGTGAGTTTGATGCTACTATAATCGTGAGAGTGACCGGTGATTGTCCATTGATTGACGCCAATCTGATTGATGAGCTGGTGGAAGGGTTTTTGGCAAACAATGTGGATCACTATTCCAATGTGAGACCGCCCACTTACCCACATGGTATGGACGCGGAGGTCTTTTCGCGCAAAGCACTTGAGATGGCAGATGTGGAAGCAGGCGATGATATGCGGGAACATGTGACCACATATATTCATACGCATGACAAGTTTGCAAAACTAAACCACGCAATTAAAACCGACCACAGTAAGTTGCGTCTAACGCTGGATGAGCCGGAAGACCTTGAGGCCATCCGATTGGTTTACGAGAAGTTCGCACCTGAAATTCATATGACCTGGCAGGACATTGTCTCCTTGGTCGATGAACAGGGAATTGTGTTGCCAAACAGCCATCTGGGAAGAGCTGCAGAAAGCAAGGGATAATGCCGCTAGAAATCGTATTTCGATGTGATGCTTCAGCGACGATTGGGTCGGGACACGTTATGCGGTGTCTCACCCTTGCTAACGGGTTGCGGGGTCGTGGATGTGCGGTCTCGTTCATTACCCGAAATTTTGATGATAATGGTGATGGATATATCTCTGAGGCCGGGTTTGAGGTCCTGTCCCTCCCGGTCTATTCTTCCACTTCCTGGCTCGGAGCCGATCCTGATTTGGATGCAGAAGAATGTGTCGGTTTGCTTGCCGATGTGGATCCGGATTGGCTTGTGGTGGATCACTATGAGATCGATGCCAAATGGCATGAAATGGTGAAACGAAAGTCGCCTGATCTGAAGATCATGGTTCTGGATGATCTTGCAGACAGGGCTCATTCCTGTGACATATTATCTGACAGTGCTTATGGACGTCAGAGGCAAACTTACTCCTCTCTTGTCAACGAAAATACGAGGTTACTATTAGGCTCAGACTACGCATTGTTGCGTGATGAATTCAGCGAGCGAAGAGAGGTAAGTCTTGAACGACGTATGGAAAAACTTTCCGATGCGAACGTGCTTGTAACGCTGGGTGGTGGTGATGTGGCAGGACCCATGTCGGTTGTTGCGGAAGCGTTGAAGGAACTCTCAAAGACCCTGAATTTTCGACTGACTGTTGTTGAAGGGGGAGTCAGAAACAGATTCCGAAATCTGTTTCAAGACATTGATAATAAAATCGAAATTCTGAACAGAGCAGATGATATGGCATTGCGGATGGAGCAAGCTGACATCTGTATCGGTGCTGGTGGTGGCACCACCTGGGAACGGTGTTGCCTTGGATTGCCAACGGTCGTTTTGACGCTGGCCGATAATCAGCGGGAAATTGTTTCGGTTCTTGAAGATGAAAATGCGGCAGTGGCGTGCGGGATCAAAGCGGAAGAAATTTCATCATCAATTGAGCGTTTGTTGAGAGACGATGATTTCAGAAAATCGATCGCAGCGCGCGCCAGCGAATTGTGTGATGGCGGTGGTTCGAAGCGTGTGGTTCGGGAGTTGCTGACGAGTTCTATTATGCTTCGTAAAGCCAGATCGGATGACGCTGTTTTTGTCTATAAGGCACGTTACGATGATGATGCTCACCGCTATTATCGTAGCCAGAACAAACCGGATTTGGATGGCCATGTATCGTGGTTCGAAACAGCACTTTCAGACAGCAGAAGACAGTTGCTGATTGCGCGAATTTCTGAAACTGATGTGGGGCATGTTCGTTTTGACTTTGAAAAAGGTAATGACCAGGTTGCGGAAATAGGAATTGCGATTTCTTCAGCCCATAGAGGGAAGGGATTGGCAGTACCAATTCTTGTGCAGTCGACCCGATATTTTGCATCAAATGGTGGCAAAACTATCAAAGCTGAGGTCTATCGTGATAACCCGGTTTCTCAACGAGCTTTTGAAGCAGCCGGCTTCATGTTTCAAACAGAAGATGAAGACGGTTTCAGGCAGTTTGAATGGAATTCCGATCAACTGATGTGAGCTTCTTCGATTGGCGTGCCGTATTCTATGTCTGAAGCGGCTGTTTTACCGAGAAGGTCGTCAAAGCGTTCCGGTGGCAATCCCAGACCCGGTCGAATGCATCGGATATTTTCCTTGGAGAAGATGTCGCCCGCCTTAATGTCTGCCACGCAGTATACTGAACGCCTGAAGACGCGATTTGCATCCTGGACTGATGGCTTCAAACGTTTGCCATCTCCCATTGCCTCCCAAGCGCCTTTTGTGGACTTGCATAGGTCAGCCAATTGTTCCGGTTCCATTGAGAATTCTGCATCTGCCCCACCGTCTGACCGGTCAAGAGTAAAGTGTTTTTCAATGATGCAAGCACCCATGGCAACGGCTGATATGGCTGCAACGTTCTCAAGCGTATGGTCTGACAGACCTACAAGCACGTCGAACTTTTCCTGCAGTTCAAGCATCAACCGTAAATTTGCTTGCTCTAAAGGTGTAGGATAGCCGCTGATGCAGTGGAGGAGGATGATTTCTCCGGTTCCAGCTTCGCGTGCGACGCTCAGAGATTTTTCGATTTCTTCCAGTGTCGCCAATCCGGTAGACATGATCATCGGTTTTTGTGTGGATGCCACGCGTCGCACAAGCGGTATATCCGTCATTTCGAATGAAGCGATTTTGTAAAGCGGCGCGTTCAGGCTCTCAAGCAGATCAACGGCAGTATCATCAAATGGGGAACTGAAACAGGTAATATTGTTTTCTTTGGCATGATTGAACAGTTCCTCATGCCACTCAAAAGGCGTATGTGCCCAGTCATACAGATCCCAAAGCGTATATCCATCCCATAATCCGCCTGAGATCTTGAATTCAGGCCGATCAGACTTGATGGTTATTGTGTCTGCTGTGTAAGTCTGCAGTTTGACTGCATCTGCCCCGTTTTGGGCGGCAGAGGTAATAATCTCCTTAGCCTTATCGATCGAGCCGTTATGATTGGCAGACACTTCTGCGATAATGTAGGGTTTGCGGCCCTGTCCAACTTCCGTGCCATCGAGAGAGATTTTATTCATCATTTGAAGCCTTACAGAATCTTGTAAGCTGTTATATAGGATGAGAGAGACAACTCAAGCGAACAAGCGGAATTCACATGTCCGAAAATTTTCTCCCTTATGGACGGCAGAGCATTACCGAAGCCGATAAAAAGGCTGTTCTGGATGTGCTCGAGAGTGATTTTTTGACCACTGGCCCGAAAGTGGCCGAATTTGAGAAGATTTTTGCTGAATATGTGAGGGCACCACATGCAATTTGTATGTCGAGTGCCACTGCTGCGCTGCATCTTGCAGCGTTAGCGCTTGACATTGGTGAGGGTGATTGCGTGCTTGCGCCCACCATGTCATTTGCTGCTTCTGCTAATGGGGCAGCTTATACCGGCGCGCGGATTGAATTTATGGATTGTGATCCCGAATCAGGTCTGGTGACACCTCAGCTTTTTGCGGAGGCCGCTGACAGGGCAGAAGCTTCCGGTAATCCAGCCAAAATGGCCGTCATTGTACACCTAAATGGTGAGCATGCAGATATGGCAGGAATTGCCGAGGAAGCCTGCAAACGAAACATCAGACTTGTTGAAGATGCATGTCATGCGCTAGGTACAACATTTGTGGACCGCCAGGGTGAAGGACACATGGTTGGTGCATGTCGGTATTCGGTCATGTCCACATTTTCATTCCACCCGGTCAAGACGCTTACGACAGGCGAGGGTGGCATTGTCACATGTCGTGATGAAGCGCTTGCCAATAGGATCAAAGATCTTCGAAGCCACGGCATTGTGCGCGATAAGGACCGGATGCTGCATATCGATATGGCTCATGATCAGAGTGGAGATTTGAACCCCTGGTATTATGAAATGCAGACGCTTGGTTACAACTACCGGCTGACAGACATTGCGTGTGCGCTCGGTGTGAGCCAGATGGAGCGTATGCCGGATTTTGCTGAACGCCGCCGTGAGATGAAACGTTTGTATGATGATCTATTTGCTGAAAGCAATCTGCCTGTGCGGACCATCAATTCTGACGAGGGAGTGGACTCGGTTCGCCATCTTTATCCGCTGCTAATTGACTTTGAAGCGATCGGCATGAGCCGGGCGGAATTTATGCAAAAGTTGCGCGACAGTGGAATTGGGACTCAGGTGCACTACATCCCAATTCATGCGCAACCCTACTACAAAGAGCTTAACCCAGAACTTCAACTAAATGGTGCAAGCGATTATTATGAAAAGGTAATTTCGATTCCATTTTATCCAGATTTGACTGATGATGACATCAAGCGCGTTGTGAATTCGATTGCAGAAGTTATGCGCTGAAGTTGCTATCCAGGTGCTTTGAGATCAGCGTTCTGATTTCGTCAACCGTCAGGAAAGTGTCGTTAGTGCCACTGCTGTAACGCATGCCAGGAGCCACAGGTTTAGCCCCGGTGCGAGTGCAATATTCCTGAATATCGACAGTGCCGGAAGCGCTCAAAATTGCGAAGTAGTCACCGAAGTCCACAGTGTTTGGACTATCACTTTCAGTGATCATTTCCTCGTGCAATTTTTCGCCAGGACGGATGCCAATAATCTCCTGTTTGCATTCTGGGGCAATTGCCTCAGCCACATCTGTAATGCGGTAGCTAGGAATTTTCGGTACGAAGATTTCACCGCCCAAAGTATCCTTGAATGCATTGATCACGAGGTCCACACCATCCTGAAGTGTGATGTTAAAACGGGTCATCTCCGGATCAGTGATTGGCAGAATACCGGTTTCCTTTTGCTTCAGGAAAAACGGAATAACCGAGCCCCGGCTTCCCATAACATTGCCGTAGCGGACAATACCGAAACGCAGATCGCGCTTACCGACAATGTTGTTAGCCGCTGCTATCAGTTTGTCTGATGCAAGCTTTGTCGCGCCATATAGATTGATCGGCGCAGCCGCCTTGTCAGTGGACAGGGCAACTACCCTTCTCACATCACTGTCGAGACAGGCATCCACAAGGTTTTGAGCACCAATGATATTCGTTTTGACAAACTCAAACGGATTGTATTCTGCAGCAGGCACCTGCTTCAGGGCTGCAGCGTGTACGACCACTTCAATGCCTTCCAGAGCTCTTTTGAGGCGTTCTGGTTCTCTCACATCACCCAGAAAGTAGCGGATTGCCGGGTATTGTTCCTGGCTAAAGGTCTGCGACATCTCAAATTGTTTGAGTTCATCACGGGAAAAGACAACCAATCGCTCAATATTCGGAAATTTCTCTAATATGGTTTTTACAAAAGCTTTACCGAAAGATCCTGTGCCACCAGTGACCAAGATGCTGGAATAGTTATTGAGAGACATAAAAGACCAAGCCCGCGTTTATATGAATTTCACCGTCAGAATTTCGTATGAACGTGCGCCACCGGGTGCAGCTACCTCGACAGAATCACCTTCACTCTTACCTATTAGCGCACGAGCGATTGGTGAGGAAATGGAAATTTTGCCTTCTTTCACATCAGCTTCCTGATCACCCACAATCTGGTAGGTACTTTCTTCATCGGTGTCCTCGTCAGCAAGCTCGACGGTTGCGCCAAATTTGACGGTATCCCCTGAAAGTTTAGAAATATCAATGACCTCAGAGCGAGACAGTAGGTCTTCAAGCTCGCTAATGCGCCCTTCATTCAAGCTCTGCTGCTCTTTGGCTGCGTGATATTCAGCGTTTTCGGACAAATCTCCATGGGCACGTGCTTCTGCAATCGCCTGGATGATTGCCGGACGGTCCTCAGACTGACGTCTTTGTAATTCTTCTTGTAACAGGCGATGGCCGCCTGCAGTCATTGGAACTTTTTCCATGTTAATAATACTCGCTATTTCTGGCCTATTGCGATGTTTTCATTGCCCAAAACCATCTGCATTTGGCAAAAAGAAAACGGCCGCCGGAATGCGAAAATCCCGGAGCCGCAAGGATTATCCAACAACTATAGCATGTAAAGATATGATTTTTCCAGTATTTTCGACATTTGTGGAAAGCAGTGGAATTTTTGCTGTTCAATCACGTCAGCTTCTGGAAGATTAGCATTCATGGAAACTAGAGCACCTGATGGACCGGTTCAGATTACGAATCCGGTGAGATTTGAAGACGAGTTACCCGAAGCATGTGATGTGGTGATCATAGGCGGTGGTGTGATCGGTATTTTTGCCGCCCTATATCTGGCGAGATCAGGCCTGAAAGTAACGGTTTGTGAGAAAGGCAGGATCGCATGTGAACAATCATCGCGCAATTGGGGTTGGATCCGCCAACATGGCCGTGACCGGGCAGAACTACCGATCATGATGGAGGCTTCCCGCCTCTGGGAAGAAGCAGACAATGAGGTGGGTGGTCGGACAGGATTTACCCGCGGTGGTGTATGTTATCTGGCAAGCACAGAGGAGCGGCTCGCGAAGCGCGAAACCTGGATGGAAACAGCTCGCGAATGCCAACTCGACACCAGGGTTTTGTCAAAGAAGGAAACTGATGATCTCATAAATCGGGGGTTGCGTGGAAGCGGTGCTCATGAATGGGCAGGTGCCACCTACACGCCGAGTGATGCGCGTGCAGAAGCCTGGATTGCGGTTCCTTTGATGGCTGAGTTGGCCCAATCAGAAGGTGTGAATATCGTTGAGCAATGCGCGGTGAGAACTCTGGAAATTGAGGCAGGTGAGATCACGGGTGTTCATACTGAGGAAGGCCTTATCCGTTGTGAACAGGTTGTTGTGGCAGCCGGGGCCTGGACATCTTTGTTTTTAAGACGTCATGGTATTGATATTCCACAACTAAGTGTCAGGTCCACTGTGTGTCAAACCGTACCGTTGCCGGAGGTTTATGTGGGAAATGCTGCCGACGAAACAATCGCATTTCGCAGGCGCAATGATGGTGGATACAATCTGGCCGGTGGTGCGCAAAATGACTGTTACATTGGACCAGACTCGTTTCGCCATTTCTTCAAATATTTACCTGTAGCCGCTTCACACCTGCCGGACATTACATTCCGTCTCAAAGCACCTGATGGACATCCCGATGGCTGGAGCCAGAAAAGGAAATGGAGCGCGGATGAGGTAACGCCGTTTGAAAAAACAAGGGTCCTCAACCCTGAGCCTAATCGAAAACAGGTGGAAATCATCAGGAACAAGTTCGCAGAGCGCTTTCCGTCTATAGGCAAGCCGGAAATTAAACTGGCCTGGGCCGGTATGATTGATGTGATGCCTGATATTGTGCCGATTGTGGACCGCGTGCCCAACCATTCAAACCTGATAGTGGCAACAGGCATGAGCGGGCATGGTTTTGGGATAGGTCCAGGGTTTGGAAAAATCATTGCGGAAATGGTGCAGGGAAAAACACCGGGCCATGATATTTCCCGATTTAGATTTACCCGGTTCACAGATGGCAGCAAGCTAGAGCCAGGCCCGGATATCTAGGGTTACGGAAAAAAGCCTAAATTATCCTGTGTTTTTAAAATAGTTTCATATTGCGATTCAAAAACGAAACTATATTGTCGAAAAATAATTTATGACCTTACGTAACCCCCGGAGGAAACTATGTCTATATTGAAACGAGGCCTTAAAGGAGCTCCTGTCAAACGTCTGCAGGAGAAATTGGGAATTGATGCCGATGGTGATTTCGGCCCAGGTACTGAAAAAGCGGTTCGTGAATTTCAGTCTGCGAATGGTTTAGCGGTAGACGGTATTGCTGGCCCGGATACTTTCACAGCAATGGGTCTGCATGAGCTGGTTCTTCTGCGTGTGGGATCACGCGGACAAGCGGTGAAGGAATTGCAGGAGGACTTGGGAATAGGTGCTGATGGTATATTCGGTCAGGGCACCAAAAAGGCTGTCATGGAGTTTCAGGCATCAAATGGCCTTGAAGCCGACGGAATGGCGGGGCCACTTACTCTGGCAAAAATGAACTCATTTGCTTCCACCTTTACAGAGGAAACCATTCAGAAAGCGGAAGTTCAACCGGACGAAGAACATTTTGACAGTGAACCACTACCAGAGCTGAAAGGTATTGATCCGGTACAGGGTTCTGCTGCAGAACCTGCTCCGAAGAAATCACTTTGGGGTAAGGTAAAGGGCTGGTTCTCCTAAGTTTTTCGGGATTTCAAAAGCCGCATTTGTTTAATCAATCGATCTAGTTTACCTTACGTCAATATTTTGATTCTTTGTTGATGGATTTGGGGGTGATTATGATC
>CAWUJF010000040.1:0-12416 GCA_963922405.1 uncultured Hyphomicrobiales bacterium
TGGTCGGGTGATTGCCGCTATCAATGTGTCCGGTATCCAGATTATAAACCTTCACACGCGTCACATTGTTGCCAGCAGATCGACGGACAGAATTTCGTGAGCACGAGCCTCCGGTACAGATGAAATTGTCCACCTTGCGCACATTTGGATAAATCGTTGTATTTCTACTCGCCTCAATGACAGCCATGTAGTGGACCTTCACCCCTCTTTTGTGAAGCGCTGCAGCAATGGTTGCCACGGCAGTTCCGCCCTGACTGATGCCGATCAGTGAGATGCGGGTGGAAGGATCAGCGGCATAGGCACGCGAGGCATCGGCAATAATGCCGTCGATGGTTGCCTGAGTGACACCACCGGCAAACTTGAAGTGACGTGCTGTTGGGATCTTTTTACTGAGATTTGTGAGCCCATAGCCAAGCAATTTGGACAGCAAACCGTTAATCAGATAGATTTTTTCAGGCGCAGCATTGGCCGCACCTGCAAACAGCATTGAAAATAAAACTAACGCTACAACGAAAAATCGTTTCATGAGTTTTTGCTCCGGTTACGAATCGATTTCCGCCCCACACACAAATTGCGCTGCACACCTTTCAAAATCAAGTAAAACATAAGAGATTTGGTTAATCGGCCTGCACCCGTGACCGAGTCACAAACCAGTAGAGAAGTGGCAGAATTCCAACGCCTGTAAGCGCAAGCAGCAACAACCAGGGTGATTTGCCGTGATCATTCATCCGGCGCACCATGACCGCAAGCAAAACTACGGCTACAAGCGGCATTACAGACAGGACTGCAATAAAATCTTCAAGGGCATATTCCAGCTTCACCTCACCCGGAATACAACCCACTTTCAACGGATCCTGGCTGCAAAGATAAGGCCCGATCACCTGCTCATCTACCAGAGCTGCAAGCCAAACCACTAAAGCGCAGCCAAAGAGTTTCCGGATAAACTCTGACCGCTTGGCAGTGCCGGTAAATGAAAACAGGTTTTTGAACCAATTCATGAAAAGCCTCTTGGTCGCGGTGATCGCTAGACATCATGTCTGAGTCGCCCCTGCTTTCGCAACCGTTGAATTCGGCTAAGTTCAAATAGGCAAAGTCTTGGATTGAAGTCTATTCCAGTGCAGGCGGCCCCATCGGACAATCGATCAGATAACCCCAGCCGCCATTTTCAAATTTCTTGGCAACTTCGGTTGATTGCCCCTCCCCCAGAATGGTTCCATCCGGTGCAGTTACCGTCCAGTTAGCACGCAAAAGCGCAATATCACCCACGATAACTTCGCTGATAACCTTACTTTTAATGCTTGGCCTAAGGGGAAGAAAATCTTTGAAGGTCGCCTTTACCCCGTCAACTCCAGTATGCGGAGGTTGATCGGGTGGGAAGTAAATCTCGCAGTCAGGATGGAACATGGAGATGATCCCGTTCAGATCCCCTTCCTGCAGATATACGCTCACGCAGTCGGCAATTTCTCGCGGCAGACTTGCAATACGTTTGGTCGTCGTCATTCTTCGATGCTTTCATTTAATAGCTGTAAAACTGGCGGGCGATTAAAATGCAAACGGGTCTGCTTGCCGTACACTCTCAGGCAACCATGTTTCATGGATATGATGCCAAGTAAGCCTCGACCCCATTTCAATAAGGGCAGTTGTGATACGGGCATTTTGAGGTTGAGCTGACGCCCTAGCACCCTTTTGCCATTCGGTATAAGTGACGAGCATGATCTCACCAAATTGCTTGAGGATTTTCACATCACGGATTTCTATTTTGAAATCGAGATTAGCACCGTAAGCCGCTTCAAAACCGGCTTTGAGTTGCTCACGACCAAGCGCCACTCCATCTGGGGATATGAATTCCACATCCGCACTCAAATGTGACAGGAAACGCGGTTCCAGTTCTTCGCGATCGATACTTCCGTTGAACCAGGACACGAAGAACTCATGTAATTCAACCACTTCTCTGCGCACATCTTTGAGAAAATCAGTCATACGGATAACCTCAGGCTGCGTCGCGTTCATCATTATTGTCTATGTCGAGCAACATTTTCCACGAACCATCATCATGTTTGCGATAGACAAGCGCAAGCCGCCCCTGTCCACCACCTTTGTTTCCGGATAGCTTGTGTGTTGCTACCACAGAAAAGCGTCCGATCAGCACCGCAAACTTATCGTAGACATTCAGGTGTTCTATTTCAAAACCGGACTTAAAGGTACTTTCTGCAATTCTTGGAGCATACTTGTCTCGAACAGCCTGAATGCCAATGGTTGTGGGTTGGTATTCATTGCAGATAGTCACATCCGGATCGCAAGTGGCGACCATCCGCTCCAGATCACCGCTGTCCAGCCCATTCAGCCATTCATCAAGCAAGACTTTGATTTCATCAACATCACTCATCGTATTGTTCTCTTGTTATTTCAGGGGGAGAGAATTCATCGAAACTCTATTGCATCTCAATTTAGCAACATGATATTGTAAGAAAAATACCTATTTATCTTATACACTGAAAGAAATATCGAACAATGCAACGCAATCAACTCAGTGATATGACCGTGTTCGTTGAAGTGGCCCGCACCAATGGTTTTCGTGCTGCTGCCAAGAATCTGAACCTGAAACCTGGATCTGTAAGTGATGCGGTCCAACGGTTTGAAGACCGTCTCGGAGTAAGATTGTTTGAACGATCCACCCGATCAGTTGTCCTTACTCCCATAGGCGAACGGCTTTTTGAAAAGAGCTTGCCGGCTATCAATGACCTTGAGGCTGCGGTAGAGGAACTGGATGAGCAACGGGATACAGTTTCCGGAAAACTGAGACTTACCGCACCCTATAGTGCGGGTTCCTTTTTCCTGGACGAGCTCCTGTCAGAATTCGCTCAACAATACCCTGAAGTGACAGTGGAAGTGATTTTCGATGATGCAAAGGTCGATCTGGTGGAAGCACGCGTGGACGCAGCCATCCGAGCCAACACCTTGCTTGAAGCAGATACACATGCTGTCAGCATCGGACCCAAATTGCGTATGGCTGTCGTCGCTTCACCAACGTATCTGAAGAAAAACGGCACACCTTATGCTCCAGAAGACCTTTTGGATCACGAAGGTATATGTTTTGCCTTCGCCGACAGTGTTAGCCTTGCGCCCTGGATGTTTGCAAATGACGCCGGGGGTTACAGTGTAATGCCAAAACCAAGAATGATTGCGAATGACCTGCGTTCTCTCATCACATTTGCGCAGAAGGATCTGGGCCTTGCCTATGTGTACAAGGATGTTGCTGAACGATATCTCAGCAATGGATCTCTGGTAGAGGTGCTTGGCGATCAGGTGGCACTATTACCTTCCTACTCACTGAACTACCGAAGCAAGAAAAACATGACGCGCAGATTACGCGCTTTTATCGATCTGGCTAAATCTCATTCCAAATAACTGCCTGATCTTATTCCGACTGCACGCGCAGTCGTTTGAAATCAACCTGCGCATCACTTGGAGAAATCCGGATACCCTCATAGCCTGCCTTATCTTGATCACCATGCGTTTCTTCATTGAGATCAAGCACATGCTGGAGTTCAAGCACAGTGTAAGGACGCTGATAAACCCAGGTCCGGTTCTCAATCGCTTTGAGATCAGCATCTGGTGGTGTTTCATCAGTAAATGCGTAGAAGTAAAGTGTGAACCCGTAAGGCTCCACCGGTTGAACTGATAGCGGCTTCATACCCCAGGTCAGAATTTCCGGCTCCACAGCGGCGATGTCAGTCGTACGCAGTGTGATCAGATTGAAATGCGGGCCACCACCAAGCAGAGTTTCATCATAAGATGCATCAGGCCGTTCACCCTCAAACCAGTGTTCAATCAATTCGATTGAAAATCCTTCCGGGTCGCTGGTATGAGCGAGATACCCCACATCGCGGAACTGGTGTGGTTCGGTTACCCCCACGCCCTTAGCGGCCAATTGTTCACAAGCCAAATCCAGATTTGGAACTGCAATCGCAATCTTCCAGTAAACGTCAGACTTCTGCGGCTCATGGGCTTTCTCAACAGGAACAAATGCCAGAGCCGCTTCCTCATCCCGATAGCGTAGGCGCCCGTCCTCCAATTCCTGCATACCCATCACATCGCGATAGAACTGCCTTTGTGCTTCCGGGTTAGTGACGCGCAGTGTAAGAGTTTCTAGCTTGGGCATACGGTTTCATCGGTTGAGATTGAGTTGAGCAAGTTCCACCGTCTTGGCGCAGCAAGCCCGTCACGTCAACCGGATGAATCCCCAAATCCGCCGATCAATACACCAATTCATATTTGCTGGTGATTGCCATATGCATGGCTTTGGTCAACGCAGCCATATATTTCGGTATGTCTTTCCGGATCACGTTAGTATGGCTTGGCGCAAAAATGCGTATGTCATAGGTTGCAAGAAACTCCTCAACCATTTTCACAGTCTCATCTGCGTCCGCCCAGCGAAGCCAGGGGAACACGAAACGTGAAGTGGTTGAAACCTCATGCATAAACCGCTCAGCAGAATACCCAACCTCTTCCATCTCATCCATAAAGCGGAAAGACTGGTCTGGCCGTTGTACGTTGAGAGCCCAGTCCACCGGACAAAGAAATCCACTATTGTGCTCATAGAGCCATTGCGTCAGCGCATGATCAACGAAGAGCGGTTTGATGATCTCAATCTCATGTTCTCCAAGATTTACCCGTGCACCAAAATCAAGCAGCTTCGCATCCTCAAGACCATGCACCTCATAATGGTCATGTCCACCAACTGTCAGCAGTTCAAGCTCTGGGTGAACCCTGCGGATGGCGGCCGTGTTTCCCGCATGCGGCAATTCCGTATGGCTGATCCACATATAGTCAAGATTTCTGCCATCCAGAATATCGCGGAGCGCTGCCAGCATGGTGTCATGCTGGCCGGGTGAGAGCGTGTCAACCAGAAAAGTTTTCTCATCCAGAAAAAGAAATGAATTGTATTTGATATCAGTGGCTTCCGGATCCAGAATTGGATTTGCCCGCGCAAAATCGGAGACAAAACCGCCGTTCACATCCCCTGCCCCTTCGCCGATGCAATGACAAATCCAGAATATCTTCGGCGTTATTTGCCGAACTCCTACGCGGCTTGTGCCCTCACCATAAATTTTCACATCCATCAGCATAACTCCAGAATTGCCTGATTGAGCCGCGCAACGCACTGATCCGTATTGCCCCTGATTGCATTGCCATGGGTAGGCGCGACCACATTGACGCTTCTTTTGCCAAAAACCTTGGAAATATCAGCGTTCACCTTTTCGCCACTCACCTGGGGCAAAAACCGGAATGCCTGTTCATGATAGCGCTGCAGCCAATCCTGAGGAATGCCCTCTTCCAGTTCGTCATCAAATTTCGCGTCTGCAGAAGCGTGAAACAGATAACCAAATGCATCTGCGGTAAACAACGTACCGGTCTGGTGGTCAAACATCCAGTGTGTCCCCGGCTGGTCTTTCAAAATGCCATCCAGAAATGAGATGGATCGGCCACCATAGGTGCCATCAGTTCCCGCATATCCGAACAGAACCTGATCTTCCGTCACCCACCACGGAAGTTCGCAATAGGGCAGGATCGCACTTGAAACCACGAGCTTGGTTTCGGGCCACTCTTTCAGGATCGCGCTCAAATTCCCCGTATGCGGCAATTCAGTATGGGTGAGAAACACAAATCCTGGGGCAGTCTCCCCCAGCAATTCCTTCAGCTCATCCATAATCTGCCCGCGATGCAGATGAGAACCTGCGTCGAAAATCAACGGACAACCGTCGTTCAGCAACACAAAAACCCGGATCGCTTCATGCCAGCCATCCTGACCGCAAACACTCTCTCCGATTTGGTATAAGTCATCAACAACGTGTCGAAGCAAAACAACCTCCCTCGAGCTAAATTCAGCTGATCTGTGAAGTTTATGCCGATTTCAGTCGAATTCAATTGATTTTAGCACCGATATTCATATCAATATTGATATGATTAAATTGACCACAAACATCCCCTCAATCCGCGCATTGATAGCCCTTGAGCGGGTCGCCCATCTGGGCAATGTCACCCGTGCAGCGGAAGCGCTCAACACGTCTCAGGCAGCAGTAAGCCGCCATATCAGGCAATTGGAGAACGATCTCGGGGTATCATTGATCCGTAAAGACGGTCGCGGCATCGCCATGACACAAACCGGCGAGCGTTATGTGAAAGAAGTAACAGCTGCCCTACAACAGCTCCGCAACGCACAATTGCGCGCGACAAACAGCAATCGAAACCTCACAATCGCGTGCTCTCACGAGGTTTCTCATCTGATTTTGATGCCCCGTTACAATGCGTTGAAACAGGCTCTGGGTGATAACTCACACATCAGGATTCTCACCTGCGAATATGGCGCTATTCCAGACATGATTGCCGAGGGTGCTGATATCGTTTTCGAGTATCATGATAAGCGCCCTGTGGCGCCATGTGCCGGCATCCTGAAAGAGGAAGTTGTACCAGCCGCATCACCAGCTTTTCTTGCGGATCATGGAGAAACGCTAAAATCCGCTCCAGATCAGTGGAATGGAATTGTGAGGCTTTCACTGACAAAGGAAAACTCAGGCTGGGCCACATGGGAGGACTGGTTTCAATCGCAGGAAGCAGGTATTCCCGAGGCGCCGGAACAGATGTTTGACAACTACGTTTATGCTCTGGAAGCAGCAACCCGGGGAGAAGGCGTTGTGCTGGCCTGGCGTGGATTTGCAGATGCTTATTTGAGAGCCGGTCAATTAACAGAGATAAGGTCTGATTGGACAGGATTTGACACCAGGCTTTATGCAGTGCAAACGCCTAATGCCATGTCAAAGAAGCTTGCAAAGAAATGCATCAACTTCTTCTCAACCAGGTGAAAAGGCCTACAGCGTTTAATAATGAAGAGATTGTGGAGAGAATCGGATGTTAGTCAGTTAACCAGTGTGTCTGAACATCATGGCGCGCTATGCCGTTTAAAAAGCGCACCACTTTCTATTTGCTCACCTCGATGGGTGAAATGAGTGTTTTCAGGCTCTGTTTAGAGTAAGTGCAGAACATGGTCAGATTAGATGCGCTCTAGGCGATGTTTACGATACTTCAAACGGTTAAGAGCTGCGCGATCTGCATCGGTCAACGAAAAAGCCGTACGGGAATCCACCCGGGGTGACATCCATCTGATTGCGTTTCTTATGGCGGAGAACATTTTCTTTTCCTTTCTGAATTGGTGTTCCGGTTTGCCTATGGTTAATATGATCATTAAATTTGTTCGTTTCTGTGCAAATCGTCACGTTTTTTTGATATTTTGCGAGCAGAATGCTTGCAGTGTGCAAAAAGTCACACTTCAACCGGCTTTCCCGCTTTCGTGACTTGCAAATGAAAAGCGAACTACGGACACTTAACAAACAAGCCTCACGCCAAATGGAGATAAAAATGTATAAAAGAATAAGTAAAATGGCTGCAGCAGCTGTCCTTGCAGCAGCACCATTGGCTATTAGTCTGGCACCTGCACAAGCCAAAATTCCAGTAAACTCTGCCAGCGCCCAGATTGTAAAAATCAACGGCGAAGGGTTCCGCGCCTGCCGTGCACTCGGTAAGAGTGGTTTTAAGGCAAGTGTCGCTGGCATTTCAGATGATGGTGGCGGGGGAGATCGTTCCGCCGGTTTCCGCTACTTCCGTGTGAACAACTGCTTTGAAACTCGCGCCCAATGTAACAAGTTCCTCGACCGTATCCATCATAAGGTCCCAGGAATTTATCAAATTCATTACATTGGCTGTAAAGCACGCAGCTAAACGGAGAACTGGTCATGAAAAATCTGTTGAGCCTGCTTTGTGCAGGAGCATGCCTCTCATTACCCATAATAATGAGCATCAGTTCAGCGAACGCAGCTGTTCCAGGTCGTGGTTCGATTGTTAAGATAAACGGCGAAGGTTTCAGAATATGCCGGGCCTTTGATGCAAACGACACCAAAGCCTGGACCGCAAATGCCAACGGCATTTTGATAGATGGAGCCGGAAACGGAGACTTTAACAAGTATTTCAGTGTCCGCACTTGCTTCAAGACGAAAGCCGAATGCAAGAACTTTATCGACCGTATCGATCATAAGATCTTGGGCATAGACTATATCCGTTATGCTGGATGTAAGCCACGCAACAGCTAAGCGTCAGTCAACCAATATAATAATGTAAGGCCGGGCCCAGTGTCCGGCTTTTTGTTGTTCACGCCCCTGTGATCAAATGCACAGATGTTCATCTGAAATTTATGTATCAAAGAAACATAGCAAATCACCCAAAGGGGAAACCGATGTTCAAAGTTATTTCAAAATCAGTAAACGTGATGGCGCTAACAGTATTAATGGTTTCAAGCGTCACATCTCTCGCTCATGCTGACCGTGGCCAAGTGGTCCGCCTCAATTCTCAAGGCTTCAAAATCTGTAAAGCCATGGATTACGACGGCGTCCCGGGCTGGACCGCAAAGGTAAACGGCCAACTGCTTGATGGCGGCTATGGTGGCACCGGATATCGTTTCCGTGTACACACCTGCTTCGCTTCACAAGCGAGATGCGCAAACTTCGTCGCCAATATTGAGCACTATGTGGATGGCGTGGACAAAATCACATCCCGTCGCTGCTACCGCCGATAATTCGCGATTATCCCTGCAAAAACGGGTTGGTGCGACGTTCCTCACCAAAGTTACCGCCCGGCCCGTGACCGCAGATAAAATTCACATCATCGCCCAACGGAAACAGTTTGTTTTTAATCGAAGCAATCAGGGTTTCATGATCTCCACCGGGCAGGTCCGTTCTTCCGACTGAGCCCCTGAACAATACATCACCCACATGGGCGAATTTCCGTTCTTCATTGTAAAAAATCACATGCCCAGGCGCATGCCCCGGACAGTGATAAACTTCAAACTTGGCACCGCCGATTGTGACCGTATCACCCTCGTTAAGCCATTGGTCTGGATAAACATTATCAAAACCCTCGCCAATCCCGTATCTCGAAGCGGTTTTTGCAACTGAGTCACAAAGAAACTTGTCATCCTCATGCGGTCCGATAATCTCCACATCCAGATATTCCTTGAGCTTCATGGCAGCACCCACATGATCAAGATGTCCGTGAGTTAGTAGAATCTGGTCAACAAGAATGCCTGATTGGTCGATAGCTTCCTTGATACGTTCGAAATCGCCACCGGGATCAATAACAACGCCATGGTTATCGTTCTCATTCCAGATAAAAGTACAATTCTGCTGAAATGAAGTGACGGGCAGAATGGCTATGTTCAGCTTATCCATGATTGCTAATTTCTCCGCTTTGAAACATCTTTGTAAAATTTTTCATGAGTGCAGAGCTATGGCATAAAATCGGGCGGTTGCAAAACAACAGTCCGTTTGATCAATCATTCCCGGTGGAATTGGCGTTACTTGGCGCCCCACCCCTTCATTAATATGCCAGCAACAACAGTAAGCGCGGCACCACCGATAGCAGCGCCACCGATCTGCCCGAACAAGGATCCGGTTTTAAGAGCAATACCTGCATCCTCACTGGCAACGGCGGTAATAACGGGTCCTAGTGTCATACCTCCAGCAATACCCCCTGCTCCACCAGCAAGCAGTTTAGGTATGATATGCATAGCGGTTTGTTGTAACAGACTGCTGAGAAAGCCACCCCCAACCATTCCAGACACCGCTTGTATGATTAAGGGCAAAATAGCTTCCACAATGATCTCCTGAACAACTGATGAAGTTACCAGCCCATGCAAAATACAGAATGCTGTCATGCCAAAGACAGCACCGCCCAAGAAATCGAATATCTATTATGATTCTTACGTTAGGTAAATCACTATTTCACAAAACATGCCGCTACCGGCAAACATTTGCTGAAAATGGATGATTTGAGAGCTAAAAATGGCCTAGGCAGCGTTTTTATGAGCTCTCACGGCCTTGTCGTAATCTTCCATCAACTGGAAAGAAATTGTGTCAGGCGTAAAGCTATACTCACCAATTTCAGAAACAGGCGTCACTTCAGCTGCAGTCCCTGTCAGGAAACACTCTGAGAAGTCGGCCATTTCTTCCGGCATGATAGTCCGCTCGATCACCTCAATCTGACGGGCTTTGGCCAGATCTACAACAGTCTGACGTGTGATCCCGTTGAGGAAGCAATCAGGGGTTGGTGTATGAATGACCCCATCCTTGATGAAGAAAACGTTGGCGCCGGTCGCTTCAGCCACGTGACCACGATAGTCCAGCATCAGGGCATCAGCATATCCTTTGCTCTCAGCTTCATGCTTAGACAGTGTACAGATCATGTAGAGGCCTGCAGCCTTGGCAAAACAAGGAATTGTTGCCGGATCCGGACGTCTGAATTTCGCTCTGTCGAGGCGGATACCCTTGCGGCGCTCTTCCGGATCAAAATAGCTTGGCCATTCCCACACGGCGATTGCCACATTGATCTTATTGGATTGCGCGGAAACACCCATCATCTCACTGCCACGCCAGGCAACCGGGCGGATATAAGCATCCTCAAGCCCCTGTTGTTCCAGCGTATCAATACAGGCCTGGTTGATTTCATCGACAGTGTAAGGCATTTCCATTCCCAATTCGTGGGCGGAATAAAAAAGGCGTTCTGTATGCTCTTGAAGTTTGAAAATCTGGCCCTCATACGCACGCTCACCTTCAAACACGCTACTGGCATAATGCAATCCATGGGTCAGCACATGTACCTTGGCATTTTCCCACTCAACCATTTCACCATTAAACCATATATGGCCACTCATTTGATCGTAAGAAACACCAGCCATCATTTATCTCCAGCAGGTTTGAATATTTCAGAAAACCTTTCCAACTGCTCCAAGCTGTGAAAGCGCGATGGCCAAATCTAGGGTTGGAACAAAAATATGTCAATAGTGCTGACATATTTTTAATTTTATGCGATAAAGCCCTACAAACAATTGCAGAAATAACAAATGTCCGAAGAAGAAATCATCACACAAGCCATCAGCAGCGAAGACGTTCCACAATTGGAAAACATTGAATTGCTTTTCTTTGCCTATCGGGATTTCGTTGCGGATCCAGATCGCATTTTGCGGCAATACGGATTTGGACGCGCCCATCACCGTGCGCTTTTCTTTGTGAACAGAAGGCCGGGCCTTACCGTTGCCGAACTCCTCGATATTCTTAAAATCACGAAGCAGAGCTTGGCTCGCGTTCTCAAGCAGCTGATAGAAGCCGGGCACATTGTGCAGTCTGAAGGCAAGTTTGACCGTCGCAAGAGAATGCTTTTTCCCACAAGGCAGGGCCGGAATCTGATCCTTGAGCTTTCTCAACCACAATCCCGCCGCATTAATTCGGCATTTGATCAGATAGACCCGGAACTTCGGGAGGCGGTTTCTGATTTTCTTCGCTCGGTCAGGGGTGAACAAAGCGAATAGAAATTCAGTGAATTCCGCATGTTAGTAGTATTGTGTTACAAATTTTTATTTGTTTATTCGAAAACAGCCATGCTAAAATATTACGTTACGTAAACTATTTGAGCATCTGTATATCTGGCAGGTTTCATTCGAGGGATAGAGAATGGAAGAAATTTCACCCACCATCACCACACCGGAAGATAACGCACCTCATGTGCTGGTAATCGATGATGACAGGCGCTTGCGGGACTTGTTGACGAGATATCTCTCCAGCAACGGTTTCAGGGTTTCAAACGCCAGCAGCGCGGCGGAAGCACGTAACAAACTGGTCAATCTTGAATTTGATATTCTGGTCGTGGATGTGATGATGCCGGGTGAAAGTGGCCTGAGCCTCACCAGATCTTTGAGAGAAGAAAAAGAAGTCCCTATCCTGATGCTCACCGCATTGGCTGACATCGACAACCGGATTGAAGGCCTGGAAGCCGGTGCAGATGACTATCTCTCCAAACCGTTTGAACCGCGTGAATTACTGTTGCGCATCAATTCAATCCTCAAACGCACCGCCAAGCCAGACGAACCTGCTATTGAACAGGTTAGATTTGGCGATTATCATTTCTCCGTAAAACAGGGCGAACTGACCATGAATGGTGAGCGTGTCCGTTTGACCGATCGTGAACGCGAAATCCTCACCACATTCGCCAACAAGCCCGGCGGAACCATTGCAAGGCATGAATTGCTCGGCGAGGAAGAAGACCTGGCCGGAGAGCGCAAAATTGATGTGCAGATCAACCGCCTCCGCCGCAAGATAGAACTCGACCCTGCCAATCCCAAGTGGCTACAGACAGTACGTGGCGTCGGTTATCGCCTCACTGTGGACGGTTAAGCCCGAAAATCCAACGTTCTATGCGTTAATTCTACCCACAAAAATGGCTACACATCTGTTGTCGCCTGTTATAGTTTTGCTCCAATGGACAAATCACAACAGGTAGATTCTTGACCATAGAGCAAACAGACAAAATTGCTT
>CAWUJF010000041.1:0-12329 GCA_963922405.1 uncultured Hyphomicrobiales bacterium
TTGACATCATCGTGACCACAATTCTGGTTGCGATGGGTATGTTGATGGTGCCACCCACCACCATTTCAATTCCGTTCAAGCTGATGCTGTTTGTCTTCCTCGATGGCTGGACCAAGCTCGTCCATGGCCTGATACTCACTTATGTTTAGGGGGTGAACCATGGAAGAAGCAAAACTCGTCGCATCCCTCTATTCGATCTTTTACTACGCTGCGGTAATGCTTGTTCCGCCCCTGCTGATTGCAACCTTTGTTGCCTTCATTGTCGGGCTGTTGCAGGCAGTAACACAAATCCAGGAACAGACACTTCCCCAAACCATCAAGATCCTCGTTGTTGGTTTTGTCATGATTGTGTTCGGTGGCGTGCTCAGCGCACCGCTCTTTTCCGCTTCAAACGAGATATTTTCAAACTTCCATCAATACGCACAATAGTGGTGAAGGATGACGGTAAACGCTTTCTTCCTCGCTTTCCTTGATCTCATCGGAGACTATGTGCCCTGGGTTGTGCTGGCGATTGCCCGGCCTTTCGGATTCACAATGCTGTTTGCAGCCTTTGCCTGGGGCAATATCAGCTCCGGCGTGATCCGCATGGCGTTTTCGATCGCGATTGCCTTGCCATTGCTGGCTAACGGCATTCCATCCTACGGCGTGGAAGAACTGCAAATGGCCTTTGCCGCAACGCTCATCAAGGAACTTTTTCTGGGCGCAGTGCTCGGTCTGATTTCATCCATTCCACTCGCCATCGCGATTGCGGGTGGCAGTATCCTCGACCTTTATCGCGGTGCATTAGAAGGTGGACCGGATCCTTCAGGCGGAACCACATCGCCCTATGGCAATCTGTTTGCGATTGTATCCTTGTGGCTCTTCGCCTCAATCGGCGGGTTCCAGATCGTAACCGATACAATCTATTCAAGTTATGAACTTTGGCCGGTCAACAGCACTTTCCCGGTTTTCAATGCCGGCGCCACTGTGCTCCTTGAGGTGCTGGAGAAGATACTGCTTGGCGCGCTTGTTCTGGCAGGACCCATGCTCGTTATCATGTTCTGCTCTGACATCGTTCATCTAATCGCTTCCAAGTTCGGCAAGAACATCGATGTGAGCCATCTCACTTTCTCCACCAAGAACCTGATCGCAGCGATAGTTCTACCACTCTTCCTGGTGGTTGCCATTCGCCTGTTCAAGTCAGAGCTTGAGTTCCTCAGAACCGTGCTCGGCTTTGTGAGCGGGATTTTCATTTGAGGGTGAACCATGTCAGACGATAGCGAAGAAAAAACCCTCCCGCCCTCCGACTACAAGCTCAGAAAAGCTCGGGAAAAAGGGCAGGTAGCCTCAAGCGACAACTTTGTTTCCGGCATAACCACTACGCTCGGCATCTTTTATGTCTTGTTCAACTGGCAATCATTCTTCGAGGTTTTCTCGCAACTCTATACCGTTGCTGTCCTAACGTTCGGCGGCAGCGATCCTTCCAGATTGTTCCCCGTCTTCCTGACTACTCTGTTTGAGATGTTCTATGTGCTCGCACCCTTCATGATCATCGTGATCGTGGCTGGCGTCGTGGCGAACATTCTGGAAAAACAGGGCATCCCGTTTTCTCTTGAACCGATCAAACCGGATTTCGGCAAGATCAATCCGGGGCAGGGACTGAAAAAACTCTTCTCACGCAGAAACGCCACTGAGTTCAGCGTTGCCCTGGTCAAGCTGACAATCTGGTTCTCGATTGCTGCGATTTTCATCTGGCTATCGCTGCAGACCATCATGGCGAGCGCCTATTGCTCGATCGGTTGCGTTCTAGACAGTGCATCCGCCGTCATGTTGCTCATTGTGGTTGCCGCTATCATTTTGCTCATGTTCACAGGCCTTATTGATATCCCGCTTCAGCACGCGCTCTTCCGCCATGAACAGAAAATGGGTCACAAGGAGCTTAAGCGCGAGATGAAGGAAATTCTGGGTTCACCTGAGTTCAAAAGCCATCGTCGCCGCGAGCATCAGAAAATCCTCAATGCTGAAACAACTGACGGCATCGGTACCGGCAAGATCAGCCACGGCACGGATGGTATCAGCATCATCCTGCGCGGGTACCAGCTTGCAGTCGGGATCTATTTCCATCAGGAGCATGCTGATGTTCCCCATGTGGTAAGCAGGTTCAGCGGGCCGGAACTTACCAAGAGCCTGCGTGATGCAGAAGAGCAGGGTATTCCGGTTGTCACGGAAGAAGAGCTTGCCAAAGACATCTTCCGAAGCGTTGAAGTGGGTAAAGCTATCCACGAACGTCATTTCGAGAAGGTTGCGCAAATACTCGTGCGGACCGGCATTATCGGCTAATCAAACTCATTTGAATAAGTTCAGCCCACCTGAAAACAGGCACAAAAAAACCCCGCATGAGCCATGCGGGGTTTTTGCATAAATACTTGGGTTACTTATCGTACGCTCTGTTTCAGTGCGTAGAGATCTGCACCTTTAACTGTGGAGATCGCCAAAGTTCTTTGAGCTTCAGCAATTGCGCGGTCAAAAGCTTGCGACAATTGATCGTTCCCTCCGCCTGTACCTTGAAGGTCAGGATTGTTTGACGCAGTTTGCGTAAGTCCGCCACCGGTGCCAGCTGTGGAATTTGTATCCATTATAATTTCCGATCAGTTGTTCCAAATACTTTAACGATTGGTCGTCGTTGCAAACAACATACCGATTTGACCCTTTCAAGCCCATCCGCATTGATTACGTACGCGGGGGTACGTCAGTAATTAAGTAATCGGGTAAGATGCTGAAAAATATGAGAAAAAGTGTTAACGGTTTGAGCTCACAATGAGTTTATCAACTTAGATGGCTAGGATAACGGGATCCTGAGCTCAAAACATGCGCCTTGTGATGTGGGAATATGACGAATTTCACCATTATGCGCAGCAAGAATAGAACGGATAATACCTAATCCCATTCCAGTTCCACCCTCTTCACGTCTTGTGGTGAAAAATAGTTCGAACACCTTATCTGCGTTATGTTCAGAAATCCCCGATCCATTATCATGGAATTTGATAAGGCATGAGGCGTCTTGCGCCTTCACCTCAATGTCCACTTCAGTTGCGCCGTGATTGGCTGAATTCTGAAAAAGGTTGGATAAAATGATATTCATGTTTTCAGGGTTTATGACGGCAGTGGCTTCCTGATCTCCATCAATAGTCAGCTTCACGTCCGGCCAGTCACTTCCGGTTTGCATGATCTGATGAAATACCACACACCGACCATCAGGTTCTGCAATATCGGCACGAGCCAGATCCCGTAAACGCTCTAACAATTTGGTGAGCCGTCCCGTATCAGCGATGATGTTATTGAGAAAACGTTCACGCTCCTCGTTGCTCATATCATTGTCTTTCAACAATTCCGCAGCACCGTGAATGGACGTAAGTGGCGACTTCAATTCGTGGCTCACATGAGAGGCAAAGTTCTTGATATATTCAGCCCGGTCCTGGAGCTTTTGTGACATGGACAAAAGCCCTTTGCTGAGATTGGCGATCTCTCTGGTCCCGTGTTTGCTGAGCGGATGAAAGGCATCCCGGTCACCCCGGCTGATCTGCAATGTCCTTAAATTGAGTGCATCAATCGGGCCTTTGATGAAGCGCACAAACAGGACTGCAATCGCGATGGTGATGGCCATGACAAATAGAACAGCCAGCGCGAGCTTCTCTTTTTGGGCATACATTTCACGCAGGAAGTGAGATGGTGTCCGGGACATATAGGATATCCCCACCAATCGATCTTCCCAGATGATTGGCATGGCCACAAAGATGCGGATCGTGGCACCCCGGCTGATTGAGTAGATGGGTGGTGTAGGGGTGTTGGACTTGCGCGAACGTACAACGCTTTCATATCGCCCTTCCATGGCAACCGCCACTTCCCTCACATGCGCTAGTGACATTCCGGCTTCGCCACGTCCGGCCAATACAGTGCCGTTTGCATCGAGCAGCCGGAAACCAGCAAGCGTGGTCTTCTGCGCCTCAAAAATGATGGGCATGACCGAGTTGAAAACATCGCTAAGGCGCTGATTGACCGGCAGTGAAACAGGCCGTGCATCATCACGTCTCGGCAGTACTGTTTCCTGCGCCAGATCCAGTTTTGGAAGGACAAGCAGATAGGGATCATCAGACTTAGGTAACAATTTTCCGGGGACCCTTGTTTCAAAACTCTCCGGACTGAAATCATTTGATTTAAGGAGTTCGATGATACCTGCCCTCACAAATGCGCCCTGGGCAATCAGCTCATTTTCTGTTTCCCGAACCAGTTGGCTGTCATAAAACCGGAAGAGCAAAATGCTCGCAAGCGGCAGGCAAAGGACAAAGGCAAGCATGGCGATAACCACCATGCCCAGGCTTGGCCGCCACTTTTTCGGATAATCATTCACCGATCACCTTCCGCGCCTGAGCCGCTGCAAGCGCCCAGCCTAAATCCAATACCATGAACCGTTTCCACCGCGTCACGACATCCGGAAGACGCAAGCTTTGCCCGCAGATTGCGCACATGACTGTCAATAGTCCGGTCAGACACATGTATATTGTCAGGCCAGGCCTGATTGAGAATTTGTTCCCGTGTAAACGCCATGCGGGGTCTGGCAAGAAGTGTCTTGAGAATGTTGAACTCGATGGCGGTCAACTCCACCGCTTGTCCGGAAAAACTCAGTGAACGATGATTTGGGTCAAGCTCCAGTTCACCCACTTTCAACATGTCTTCGGGTTCTTCAGGTGCCGCCTGCTGGTTAGCTCTTCGAAGGATAACGCTGATCCGTGCAATCAGTTCTCTGGGAGAAAACGGTTTCGTCACATAGTCATCACCACCGATTTCCAGACCAAGGATCCGGTCTATCTCCTCATCACGCGCAGAAAGAAACAGGATCGGCACATTGGATGTTTTCCGCAATTGGCGGCAAACTTCCAACCCGTCGATTTCAGGCAGTCCCACATCGAGAATCACCAGATCAGGTTTCTCGTGCTGAAATTTCTCGAGAGCATCCGTGCCGTTTCTTGCAGTCACATGTGAATGATCGGCCTTGTCGAGCGCAAAACAGATGACATCGATAATATGAGGATCGTCGTCAACAACGAGAATATTGGGCATTTTGTTTTCCGTACTGTGTTGCAGTCTATTTTGCGCAGAATACATTTACAATTCCTTCAACGGTTTGAATTAGCGATTTCCTCTCCGGCGGATAGTTCGGAATTGATGTGGCTTTTGAAATTGCAGGAAAAAATCACATTGGTTCCGGGTTTGCTGCCGATTTGGAAATACTCTTCAATAACTGTGCAATCATGATTATCAATCTGTGCAAATCACCTGAAACTATGTGCAGAATTTGTGCATTCTGTCTTTGGCAAATCCGCTCCATGCGGATGAGGCTTGCGCGAAACTGTGATCCCCAGTGTTTGAATTCGTACCCTGTTCGAAATGTGCCGTAAACCGCGGTAAATACTCATCATTTTACGTTTTATTAACAATAACACTTCAATACTCGCCGGGCGTGGAGGGATATTCCTAGACATGATGCCGACCCCACGCTCCGGTAAACCCGGCATGCTTTTTGTTCCACTGGCTGGGGTATTCTCAGGGGACTCCTCAAACGGGCAACATCCAAACATCTCGGATTTTCAACTGACTTTCGTTTTGCGTTTTGTGTCAGCAAAAGGAAATCCTGATCCTGTTCCACTGCAGTGATTGGATGCTTGCGTCTGTCCCTCAATGTTCCTCAGTACAGCGGAGATAATTGACGTGTAAACGCGTCCATCAGGTTTTTTTACTGGAGACCAAAAATGTTCTCGCTTTCTGCAGGTAACAAAAGCAATTCAACGGCGACGTTGACTGCTTTGAACAATTCGCTGGCAATCATCGAATTCGACCCCACAGGCCATATTCTTCATGCAAATGGAAACTTCTGTTCGGCGATGGGTTATGATGAGTCAGAAATCATAGGAAAACATCATCGGATATTTGTGGAATCCGATTATGCGAATTCAACGGAATATACGAACTTCTGGACGAAACTCGGTGCCGGCGAGTTTGATGAAGGCGAATACAAACGTTTCAGCAAAGACGGCAAAGAGGTGTGGATCCGCGCAAGTTATAACCCGGTGACCGCAAAAAATGGCAAAGTCATCAAAGTGGTGAAATTTGCATCAGACATAACCGCCGAGAAACTGAAAGCTGTAGAATATGAGGGAAAAATCGAAGCGATTTCGCGCGCGCAGGCGGTGATCGAATTTGATCTTGATGCCACAATTTTGACGGCTAACGAAAACTTCTGCGGTGCAGTTGGATATTCACTTGAAGAGATTGTCGGCAGAAAACACTCAACATTTGTAGACGCAACCTACGCTGCAAGTGACGAATACAGACATTTCTGGGATCGCCTCAGAAATGGTGAGCTGATTGCCGGTGAATTCAAACGAAACGGCAAAAATGGCAAGGAAATCTGGATACAGGCCTCCTATAATCCGATCCTGGACATGAACGGTCGCCCTATAAAGATCGTCAAGTTTGCCACAGATGTGACCGCAAGGGTCAAGGCAATCGGCGAAGTTGGAGATGCGTTGAAATCAGTGTCCGAAGGCAAGCTGCAGGTTAATGTGGATTCCAAATTTCCCGATGATCTGGAGAAACTGAGGACTGACCTCAACCTGGCCATTGGTCAGATCGCTTCCACTTTCGGCAACATCATGAACACGACTCAAAGCGTGGGAACGGGCGTTCGTGAAATCGTCACAGCATCCAATGATCTCGCTTCCCGTACCGAAAAGCAGGCGGCATCGCTGGAAGAAACAGCTGTAACGCTAAACCAGATTACCGAAACTGTTCAGAAATCTGCAGAAGGTGCGGAAAACACCCAACAGGTTGTGGAAGCAGCAAAAAGTGACGCTCAAAGCAGCAGTGAAATCATTGAAAAAGCTCTGACCGCCATGAGCGAAATCGAAAACTCTGCAAAAGAGATCAACCAGATTATCTCAGTAATCGATGACATAGCATTCCAGACCAACCTGCTCGCTCTGAACGCGGGCGTGGAAGCAGCCCGTGCCGGTGATGCAGGTCAGGGCTTTGCGGTTGTCGCGTCAGAAGTTCGCGCATTGGCGCAACGTTCTGCCGTTGCTGCCAAGGACATCAAGGATTTGATTTCAAAATCAAGTGTCCAGGTTGCAAGCGGTTCCAAACTGGTTGGAGAAACCGGTGAAACCTTCCACCGTATTGCTGATCAGGTTCTCGAAATCAGTTCAGTGGTTGATGAGATTTCTGAAGGTGCCAAGTCGCAGTTCGCTTCCCTGAACGATCTCAATGCTACTGTGAAAGATCTTGATGCCAGCACACAGCAAAATGCAGCCATGGCTGAAGAGGCCACAGCCGCCTGTCACTCCCTAAATCAGGAGTCAGAGGAGCTTGTCTCACTGATTAATCATTTTGATATCGGTGGATCAGGTCATAGTCCGGCACCAGTTGTTACAGTTTCAGCGCCCGCAGCCACTCCGTCGGCTGCTCCGGCATCTGCCCCTGCACCAAAAGTCGTTCCTGAATCGCCCGCACGAAAACTCGTGTCAGAAGTCAAGACAGCGTTTTCCGGTCAGACCAATGGCAATGCTGCCCTGCAGGATGATGACTGGGAAGAGTTCTAGAATCCAGTTCCCCCATAGCACTGTGACAAGGCAGGTTGTGATCTCGCAACCTGTCTTTTTCTTGGGGTAAGTGGCGTTTTCCGATGAAAAAGAAAATAACCCCACGACCGACGCTATTGGGGCGACCGTCAATCGTGGGGCCAATCGCTCATGCATATCGTGTGTGATTTACTGCCTGAGCAATAGTAACTCACTATCAGGTGAAGATAAAATTATCATTAAACATATGAAATACTTTTGTACAAATGTGTATAATTTCTTTTTTCCCAAATTAAAATATTGCGTATAAATATTGGTGCTGAATTAATAAGCATGCTCTATACATCGCCAAAGCACTGATTTGGATAAGAAATCCATTAAAACCAAATTGACATTGATTTAATTATCTCATGCGCAAAAGTGTTTCACAATAAATTATATTAACTAGATGTCCGGTGCGCAGAGCGTTTTATACCACTTTATTAAACCTGAGCGTGTTGATATCAGGAGATACAATTTTGGCTTGTGTTTGCAGGAAATGAGTTTATGTTGGCCGCATATTCTTGAGTGTGGCGTCAATTTTAAAACGATGCACTCGCCAATTTATTTTTTAATTCATTTGTGTGGGGGAAGTCATGGCGAAAAAAGCCGAACAAAAATCTGTGACAAAATCATCATCGAAATCCAGTGCAAGCACCAATGGAAAAGAAGCCAATGGCGTTGCAAACAAAGAAACGATCCAGGAACTCAATCCCGAAATCCTCGAAAGAATATCGGCGATCCGTTCCAGGGTAAATGAAACCTTCGGTCAAGTGGCCATCTCCATGATGGCGATCCCCCGTTACAAGCACCTCTCGATTGCTGATCTCAGCTCCGTTCTGCTGGAGCCACTCATCCGTGATCGTGTGGCAATCGCAAACAGTGGAAAGATCGATGATCTCACAAAAGCACCGCTAGCAGGATTTGCCATCTGGGCCAGCGTTTCCGATGAAGTGGATACGAAAATCCGCGAACAGATCAGGGCAGGGGTGTTTCCGGTTCGCCTCAATGGTGAAGAGTGGAACTCGGGTGAAAACAACTGGCTGCTGGACATCATCGCTCCCTCGCAACAGCTGACGACTGCAGTCATCGCCAATTTCAAGCAGGTGGTGCAAGAAGGGGATTTACGCATCCATCCGTTAGTCACGAGGTTGGTGGATGCGGAAGTACTCAAGAAAATGGGTGCCACACCAGTGGAAAGTAGTTAGCTCTTTCGGATCATTCCGACCATGCACTCTTCAGCTTCTTCAGAAATGAAACCGCCAAAGGGCTGAGGGGCGTGCTCTTTCTGCGGATGATGCCGATAGGCCGGTGGAATTGAGGATGATCAAAATTCAGAAACCTCAACTCATCACCCAGATAAGGGTTCGTGGGCGCAACAGGCATAAAGGTTAGCAGGTCGGTTGTGGATGTGATTTCGAGCGAAGAGCGGATGGAATCCGATTCACAAAGCACGTGCATTTCCTGAATTCCCAATGCGATCATGGCGGCTTCTGTTTGCTGCCTGAGCAAGCTGTTGCGTGAGTGAATCAGCCACTTTTGTGTGCTCAAATCATCGACAGATATCTCTCTTTTCGACGCTAAGGGATGCTCACTACTGCACATGATGCCAACCCGGTCATCCACGAGCAGCGAAAAGTCCAGATCCACTGCCGGGTCTGACAGGCTTTGAGGGCCGATAACAATATCTATCTGCCCACGCTCGAGCATCCGGTGAAGGTCGATCACAAATCCGGTCCGCAATTCTATTCGACAGCTCGGATTATCCACGATGAAAGTGGAAATGGAATCGGTCAGAAACTTGCCGGCAATTATCGGTGGAGCCCCGATCCTGAGTTGCCCGGCTGATCCCGTTGTTACGAGGTCCGCCAGATTGCTTGCCTGTTCCTGGGCAATTTTTATAGCCAACCCACTTCGCGCCAATTCCAACCCCAAACTGTTCGGTGTTGAACGCCGGCCATCGCGTTGAAATATGGGAGCACCTAACCTCTCTTCCAGCTTTTGCATGTTTCTGCTCAGAGCAGGCTGCGTCAGGCCCAACCGGTCAGCAGCTGACTGGAATGATCCTGCTTCCACAATTTCGGAGAGATGGGTGAGATGTTTTGGATCGAGTTTCATAGCAATTCTTTATGTATCAGCGATTATTTTTGATTATATGTAATTAAACTCTCTTGTTAAGCTAAAAGAAAAGGGAGAATACTATGCGCAAATTTTTAAAACCAATGGCTTTCATATTTACCGCCGCAATCCTGCTTTCTGCGGGGGTGCAATCGCACGCACAGATTTACAAGGGTGAAACCGCAGGTGTTGGCGACCCGGTTCACACCATGTTCGTGGCTTTCACCAATCAGGCGTCAAAGGGCGGCGTAAACATTCAGGTGAATGCAGGGCAGACTTTGACTAAGTCCATGCTCAAAGGTGCAAAGGGCGAAATCGATTTCTTTTCTTCTGTTCCAGGCTTGGTGAAGCTGATGGAAGGCCAGAAGAGAATGTACAAGAACATTTCTGAAGCACCTGAACTTTCCAAAAACCTTCGTGCCATAGTCGGTTTCAAGGCAGGTGCGTATCATCCCGTAACGCTCGCAGATTCTCAAATTTCTGATTGGGCAGACATCAAGGGAAAAAACGTATTCACAGGTCCGCCCGCTGGTGCAGCCGCAGCAACCGCTGAAGCGCTAATCAAAATCATCACCGGTTACGAAGCGGGAACAGACTATAATGCCATTCGCTTGAGTTGGGGTGAGGGTTACGCTGCCCTTTCTGACAAGAAAGTGGATATGATGGTAAGGCCAGCTGAAATCGGCTCTGCCCGTATCGAACAATTCGGCCTTTCTGGAAACTTCCGGGTTCTCTCCATTCCTGAAAAAACCATTGAGACGGATGCCATGCAGAAATTGTTTGGCCGCCCGGGCCGCGGCATGGCGCAGTTTGACGGGACCGTTTACAAAGGCCAGCTCACTGGTGGTCTGATCACGGCTTTGGGTTTCTTCCAGTTTGTAGGCACCCATGCAGATGCGGATGAAGAGGCAGTCTACAAAGCGACCAAGGCTTTCTGGGAAAACATTGAAGAGGTTCAGGCCACAGCTTTCTTCTTGAAAGAGGTCAACAAGGAGACTGCGTTCACAGCAATCAACGTTCCGCTGCATCCAGGTGCGCTGAAATATTATGAAGAGGCTGGATTTAACATTCCAGACAATCTCCGCCCGTAACTTCTGGCAGAGATATTCAAACTTCATGACATAGTTGTTTTCATTGTTTGGAAAACAGCGCAACCGGCGAGGCACGATTGACTGAGTCTGCTCCAAATAGCGAACCGATTACGCGCATAGTTCTGGTAGTTGGTGCTGTAGCATCAGCACTGATGGGCTTCATTGCGATCTACAGTTCGGGTATCGGCTTGCTTGACCCAAAGCTTCATAGAGCTGGAGGTTTTGCACTGGCGATTATCGTCTGCGTAGCCCTTTCCAGATCGACGCGAAAATCAAAAGCTGAGTTGTCGCCATGGCGTTCCCGTCTGGCAGGCGTCTCAGATCTACTGCTCGTCGGGTTTGGGTTATGGGCCGTCTTCTCATTTTTTGAAGTCCAAACCAAGATGGAGGAAGCGCTTTACGACATTTCTTCGGTGGACACATGGCCTGCCATTGCGGGACTGGTCGTATTCCTCGAATTGTGCCGCAGGTTCTGGGGATGGGGTCTCTTCTCAATCGGTGCGCTGGCTGTTGTGTATTTGCTCCTCGGCCAGGACATGCCGGGCATTTTTGCCCATACCGGGTTCTCACTGAAGGAGATTTCCGAAGCGCTCTGGTACAACACAAATAAGGGCGTGTTCGGCTCGATCACCAATATTGTTCTCTCAACCGTGTTCATCTTTATCATCTTCGGTACGCTTCTTGAGGGAACAGGTGCCGGTGCCACCTTGCTGAAATTTGCCTTCCTCGCCACACGCCGCACAAGAGGTGGCCCGGCGCATGCAGCAATTCTTGCTTCTTCAATGTTCGGCACCATGTCAGGTTCCACCGTGGCCAATATCGTTGGCACGGGAACTTTCACAATTCCCATGATCAAGAAGCGCGGTTTCTCCCCCGCCTTTGCCGGTGGCATTGAGGCAACCGCCTCATCCGGCGGTCAGATCATGCCACCGATCATGGGCGCTGCAGCACTGGTAATGGCGGACATTACCGGCGTGGGATATCTCAATGTGATTGTGGCGGCACTCGTGCCCGCATTGTTTTATTATTTCAGCCTGTTTGCTGCCGTCACTGTTGAGGCGAGGCGCCAAAACATCCAGATCCAGCAGCTAACCGTCGATGACAAAATCACTTCAGTCGATATGATCAATTCGATCCTCTTCTTGGGGCCAATTCTTGTCGTCATCGGTTGTCTGGCCACTGGCCTTTCCACTTCAGCTGCCGGTTTTTACGCCGTGGTTGTTCTTGTGCTTCTGTCGGTTGTTAATCCGGAAGTGCGCAGTAACCCATTGAGAATATGGAATTCTTTCCTCAAGGGATGCGAGTCCGGTGCCACACTTCTGATCGCCATTGCCGCGATCGGCATTCTGGTCGGATCACTGGATTCCACCGGTCTCGGACTTAAGCTCGCCAATTTGATTTCCACAATCCGCGGCGAGAGTTTGTTCTCTGCCTTGCTGGTCGCCATGTGTGGTGCGCTTGTCCTTGG
>CAWUJF010000042.1:0-12153 GCA_963922405.1 uncultured Hyphomicrobiales bacterium
ACCGCCGTCATCCGCGCCTCGGTATATCGAGACGCAGCCGGGTTATCGCCAGATTTGCGCACATCCATGAAATCGCAAACCCTTCTGGTCGCGTTCAAGACCATTTCCTGCCAGATAAACCCTAGAATGCCGCCTGCTCTCAAAAAGGAGACCTTGTCAGAGCCATGCCTTGCCAAGAGCATGTTTTGCGAAAGCTGAAAGGCGGTGACAGCGCCATGACCGTACCGTTCTTCCGGAACAAATGCCGCTCCGATCTGACGGCGTTTGTTGATGCCTTTCTTTCCAGCGGGCGCATCTGACAGTTTTATCGCCTCCGGCGCATTCTGACGTTCTCCAGAAATAGCCTCAAACAGTTCAGACTGACCGTTCCCCGCAATACCGGCAATGCCTACCACCTCCCCGGAATGCACATCCAGATTGATGTTCTTGAGTGAAACCGAGAATGGCGTCGCAGCATCCTGGCTCAGATTATTCAATTGAAGGAGCGTAGTGCCGTGAGCCGGTGGCTTGCTGCGTTGAATGTCCGCCACATTATCGCCGACCATCATGCGTGCAATGCTGCCAGCGGTTTCTTCCGCCGGATTACACTTACCGGTAACTTTGCCATATCTGAGGATCGTCGCCTTGTCACATAGCTGGCGAACTTCCTCCAGACGGTGGGTGATGAACAGAATGGAGCGCCCCTCATCCTTCAGGATTTTCAGGGTCTTGAACAAATTCTCTGCCTCCTGAGGCGTGAGAACAGAAGTGGGCTCATCAAGAATGATCAAGCTCGGGTCCTGTAGCAGACATCGGATGATTTCCACCCGTTGACGCTCACCGACCGATAAATCACCCACAACGGCATCGGGTGCGATGGGAAGACCATATTTCTGCGAGAGCTTGATCGCCTCCTCGCCCACATTGGGCAGCGGAAAATCCTGCGGCATGGACAATGCGATATTCTCGGCAACGCTCAAGGCTTCGAACAGCGAAAAGTGCTGGAAGACCATGCCAATGCCCAGACCACGCGCTTCAGACGGGCTTGAGATCGAAACACTCCTGCCCTGCCAGAAAATTTCCCCTTCACTGGGTTGAAGAGAGCCATACAGCATTTTGACAAGCGTTGACTTTCCAGCACCGTTTTCACCCAACAGTGCGTGAATCTCCCCGGCTTCAATCTTGAAATCCAGTCCGTCAACGGCTGTAAAACTGCCAAATCGCTTGGTTATCCCCCGGACTTCCAGCATCACGTCAGTTTTTGCGTTATTTTGGTCTTGCTGCCCATTATCCATGGCTGCAATAAAGCCTTAAACGGCTTGGAAATCCAGCGTTTCGTATACTCATTCCCAGGAAATTGTACGCGTTGAGATCAGTGCAGTTTTCCGAGCAATTGCAACACAAAGCCGATGCAGAATAGATAGATGCTGCTGGCCACAAATATCACGTCCACAAGTATCGGATTATCCAGGCTGAAATACACCGCAGAAAGACCGGTCACACCCCACGCAATACAAGCTGCAATGTTCAAGGGTCGCAACAACTTCACCCTGACCGGATGGATAAAAATGATAGGAATGAACGTAAGAACTGCAGTAAACAGGATGAACAGGAGTGAGAACGTCGGTGAAGGTGACACCACAAACAGGGCAAATACCACCATATTCCAGCAGACCGGAAAGCCTTTGAAGCCGTAATCTTCGGTCTTCATACGGGTGTCCGCATAGTAGATTGCACTGGTAATGACGATTATTGCAGCAGCAGAAAACGAGGTGAATTTGCTCAAAAGCTCCTGCTTTTCACCAGACGCGTCCATTTGGTCAAGCAGTCCCGTCTGATAAAGTATGAATGCCGGGATCATGACAAAGGTTGCGTAATCAATCACATTGTCCAGTGTGTCACCGGACCAATGCGGCCACCATTTCTTAACTTCCAGTTTTCGCGCCAGCGGACCGTCAATCCCGTCCACAATCAGCGCCATTCCCAGCCAGAAAAACGCTTTCGGTGCATCGCCCTCTGCTGCAGCAACCAGCGACAAAAATGCAAGATAAGCACCCGTCGCCGTTAAAATATGAACTGAAAAAGCCCAAAGTGCTGATTTTGAGAGGCCAAACATGTATTTTCTTCCAAATGCATCCAGTAGATGGGTATCACCGTTGCGGCAATATGTCATTGTTATCTTAGCTAAGAATTGTGGATGATATACGGGTAAAAATCTGGATTTTGTAAAGAAAATGATTAATTCAGAGACATGAATACCAAAAACAACAATACAACGCGGCCGGATATTTGTATTCTCGGCGGAGGTCTCACTGGACTGACGGCAGCCCTTGCTGTTGCCAAAACCGGACAGAATGTCGTTCTGTGCGCAAAAAGACCGGAAATCAGAGATCAAAGAACAACAGCATTGCTGAACGGCACGGTCGAATTTCTGGAAAAGTTAGGCATTTGGGACGCAATGCGTGAAAACGCGTTTCCGCTCAAAACCATGCGTTTAGTGGATGGTACAGGACGGTTAATCCGGATCCCGCAAACTGATTTTCACGCAAGCGAAATAGAACTGGACGCTTTCGGCTACAACGTAAAAAACTCGAATTTCATCGAAGTTCTGGCAGCAGAAGTTGATTCACACCCGGATATTACATGGCTCGATAGTCTTGCCACCGTATCTATTGAAAACGGTCATATCGAAGTTCAAGCGACAGACAGCAATCACATTATCTTACCGAATTTTGTCGTGGGTGCTGACGGCAGAAACTCAAGCGTAAGAGAAACATTTGGTTTGGGAGTACGGAAATGGGAGTATCCCCAAAGCGCAATCGTTTTGGATTTCAAACACCAGTTTCCAACAAATTTCGCCAGTACCGAATTCCATACAGAAGATGGTCCGTTCACAGTTGTTCCCCAAAATCATAAACAGGCGGGCTTGGTTTGGATGGATAAGCCAGCACGTGTTGAAGAAACCATGGCGTTGGAAAAGGAAGATCTGCAACTTTTACTTGAACAGAAGATGCAATCCTATCTCGGCAAGGTAGAAATCATTGATATTCCAGTTAGTTTTCCAATTGGCGGCTTAATCGCAAAACGTTTTGGAAGTAAAAATTGCGCATTGATTGGTGAAGCAGCACACGCATTTCCACCCATTGGCGCACAGGGTTTCAACCTCGGAGTGCGCGATATTGAAGCGCTGACAGACGTATTGGTACGTTACTCCAATTCGGAAAATATCGGTGAAAACTACCACCAAAGGCGCTTTACTGATGTGCATTCCCGGACAATGGGCGTGGATGTCCTCAATCGCAGCCTGCTCTCTGATTTTCTACCAGTGCAATTGGCGCGCAGCATCGGGCTACACGCCCTTGCTAACATTGCACCATTAAGAAAGACGGCAATGAGAATGGGAATATCACCCAATAAATGATTTCGAGGTTGAAATTTGGCGCTGATATTTTATTATCCGGAGCCATCATCATATTTTTGGGGTGCTAGTAGTAGTATGATCAGGACAGCGAAATTTAGCATTGGGCAGGTTGTTAAACATCGCGTATATCCGTTTCGGGGGGTAATCTTTGATGTGGATCCCGAATTCGATAATACCGATGAGTGGTATGATTCCATACCGGCGGACATCCGCCCACGCAAAGATCAGCCATATTATCATTTGTTTGCAGAAAACGATGAGACTGAGTACGTAGCTTATGTTTCAGAGCAAAATCTGCTGGAAGATGGATCAGGTGAGCCACTCAGACATCCGGATATCAACGAGATATTCGTATTGAGCTCTGACGGGTCATATAAGACCCGCGAACAGTTCCAGAACTAAAAAAGCCCACCGTTAGGCGGGCTTTTCAATAATTCTACAAAGCTACAATTATTCGCTTGCAGTTCCTTCAGTGGAATTCTCTGTGGCGGCTTTTTGCGCTTCAAGAAGCTTCTTGCGTGTTTCTTCGGCCTTTTCCTGCAATTCTTTCTGCAGATTTTCCTGGCTCTTTTGAAGTTCGTCCCGTTTGATCGGAGGCCCATCATAAGCAGCGGTAAATCCTTTCAGTGTGATCTTGATCGGATTTTCCTTACCCTGGAAGTTTGTGGAAACCACATCCATCTCACCACCAGCTTTCAGTAGACCGACGAGTGTGTCATCCAGAGCAACTTCAGCTGCACATGTTCTTGGCGTACAGAAAGAGTATGGTATTGCAGCACCCTTTTTCCCATCAATCTGAACTTTGATGCCCGGAGGGATCAGACGTCCTGTAGGAACAGTGATCTGAAACACACGGCGTTTGATCTGGCCGGTAATTTCAGCAAGGTTTACAGAAGTGATAACCTGTCCTGTGGAGGCAAGAGCCTGAAACTGCACATTACAAATTTTGCTTTCGCCCTGGTCGGAACAGGCTTTGTACCAACCGCTGGATCGAACTTGTTGTGATTGCTGGGCATTAGCGCTCATCGCGCCCAATGCCAAAACCGCCCCGGTTCCCAACACCAAACTTGATACAGCTCCAAACGTGTAGATATTTTTCATAAAACACCCTTTACTTGTCTTACGTTTTTGTGTCGCACCTTTCGCCATGAAAATGTGCCAAAAATACGTCACTGTGAATCATCGCTATTGGCGTCATAAATAACCGTGTTCAAGGAGAAATTCCACCCTGCATAAGGCCTTTGTGGTAATAATTACGTATGAAGATTCGCTTTTTGTTGATATCGGCAATCATTTTCTGTTCCATTTCGGGAATATGGTCTGCAAGCCATGCTGAACCCGTTCATGCGATTGCAATGCACGGAGAACCTGCTTTACCCCCTGATTTCAAACATTTTCCCTATGTGAATCCCAATGCACCCAAGGGCGGCAAAGTGGTTTATGGCGTTTTGGGCACCTTTGATTCCGTCAATCCATTCATTTTAAAAAGCATGAGAACCAACGCCCGGGGAAGCTGGGATCATCAATTTGGGCATCTTGTATTTGAATCTCTGTTGTTTCGTTCCCGCGATGAACCTTTCACCATGTATGGATTACTGGCAGAAAAAGTGGAATGGCCTGACGATCGCAGCTGGATTGAGTTCACGCTCAACCCTAAGGCGAAATGGTCGGACGGCGTACCCGTTACCGTTGAAGATGTGATCTTCACCTATGAATTGCTCACTGAGAAAGGCCGACCACCCTATAATGCCAGAATGAAGCGCATTGACCGCATAGAAAAGACCGGCGAGCGTAAGGTCAAATTCGTGTTCAATGAAGAAGCCGACAGGGAATTCCCGCTTATTATTGCCCTTAGTCCGATCTTACCCAAACATGCGATCGATTTTGACACCTTCGATCAATCATCCCTTGAACCCATGATTGGCAGCGGTCCCTATTTAATGGATGAGATCAATCCGGGGAAATTCATCACCTACAAGCGCAATCCGGAGTATTGGGCAAAGGACCTGCCTTCCCGGATCGGATTTTCTAACTTTGATGAAGTTAAGGTTGAATATTACCGATCTACCACCACGCATTTTGAAGCGTTCAAAAAAGGCTTGTTTGATGTTTTCCCGGAAAATGATCCTGCTGCATGGCGCAGAGACTTTAATTTCCCGGCAGTTCAAGCTGGTGAAGTAATCAAGGACGAATTTGAACCCGACACACCGGCCAAGATGCTGGGCTTTGTGTTCAACACAAGACGCGAGATTTTCGCCGAGAGCAAAACTCGTGAAGCCTTATCCCTGTTATTTGATTTTGAATGGACAAATAAAAACCTGTTCTTCAATGCCTATAACCGAACCGTGAGTTTCTGGCACGGATCTGAGCTATCTTCATACAAAGTACCCGCGAGCGATCGCGAAAAAGAGATGCTGAAACCGTTTATGGATCGTATTAAACCGTCTGTGCTGAATGGAACCTATTCACCACCAGTAAGTGACGGCAGTGGCAGAGATCGCAAAATCTTGCGCAAAGCCTTCATGCTGTTGAAGGAAGCAGGATACACACGAGATGGTTCAGGGCTCGTTTCGAAGGATGGTGTGCCCTTTAGTTTTGAAATCCTGACCCGTTCAGAACGCCAGCAAAAATTGGCGATTTCCTATCGTCGCATTCTGGAGAAGCTTGGAATTACCGTTGAAGTACGCACCGTCGACGACGCGCAATATCAGCGCAGGGTTCAGCAATACGATTACGACATGGTGTTGCAAACCTACACAGCCTCTCTGTCACCCGGGATAGAGCAAATTTGGCGTTGGGGAACCCGATCCACAGATGTCCCAGGCACATTCAACTTTGCAGGGGCAAATGACCCTGCGATTGATGCTCTAATCGACGAAATGCTCAAGGCCCGTGGGCGCGATGAATTCATCGATGCGGTCCGAGCTTATGATCGATTGCTGATTTCCGGGGACTATCTCGTTCCCCTGTTCCACATTGACCAACAATGGATTGCACGAAGAAGTTACATTAAAAGACCGGACAAAACCGCTCTTTACGGTTATAGGTTGGAAACTTGGTGGGACGGCAGAGTAGAACAGGAAGCAACCCAATGAGCGAAAAAGAAAAGGTTGAGATCGATGTGATCTCAGACGTGATGTGTCCGTGGTGTTATATCGGCAAGACCCACCTCGACAAGGCTATTGAAATGGCTGACGATATCGATGTGGAAGTACGCTGGCGCCCATATCAATTGGACCCCACTTTGCCGAAAGAAGGCAAGAGCCGTGCTGACTATCTCAATGAAAAATTCGGCGGTGAAGCACGTGCTCAGGAAATCTATGGTCGCATCCGCGATGCCGGCAAGGATCTTGGCATTGATTTCAATTTTGAGGATATGAAAGTTTCGCCAAACACACTGGACGCTCACCGCGTTATCCTTTGGGCTGGTGGTCAGGGCGCTGAAGTTCAGGACAAACTGGTGGAACGCCTGTTTGAAATCTTCTTCCTGGAAGGTGGACATCTGGGCCTGGACGACGTGCTCGTGAAAGCAGCAGAACATGCAGGCATGGACGGTTCAATCGTAGATGGCCTTCTAAAGACAGAAGACGACAAGGACCGTGTAAATTCCGAGATAGATCACGCTCGCCAAATGGGTGTGACCGGAGTTCCCTGCTTCATCGTGGACAATAAGTTCGCTGTCATGGGTGCACAGCCGGCCGATCAACTAGTGGCAGCTTTCAGGCACGCCGTGGCAGAGCGAAACAAGGAAGCCTAAAGCGCCTCTTTCAAATCTCGGGTGGCGTAATGCTGCGCAAGCATCAGCAATACCAGCCCGACACCCCCTACCCCTATCAGGCACAAAAGCACGAGATTGTACCCGCCTGACAGCCAGATGAGCGAACCAAGATAAGGTGCTACGGCACCACCACCAATATATGCCATGGCTAGGTAACCGGACTTCGCGCCAAAGGACGAGCGGCCAAGAATGTCTCGCGCCAGCAAGGGTCTAATAATATTGGTAATGCCATGCGCTGCACCGAAGCTCACCACAAAGGCCACCAGATAAATGAGCGCAACACCAGAAACCATCAGGAATACGACAGAGACGATCAGCGTACAGAAACATATGGCCGTCATCACATGATTTGCCACACGGTGACCGGTTGCCATGATCATCAACCTGCCGGCCACCTGCATGGGTCCGAAGAACGAAGCAGCCAGTACTGAAAGTTCTCTGTCAATTCCCTTGTCAGCTAGGATCGGTAAGAGATGATGGAGCACCGTTCCATGAAGCAGTGCGGCAAAGGAAAACCCGATTGCCAGACACCAAAACTGCGGCAGTTTCAGAAATGACACATCCTTGATTACCGGTTCACTTTGAACTTCTGGCGCCTCTCGCGCTTCAGCCTCAACCATCGAAGCCCCAATCCGCATCAGTGGTGCTGTGATAAAGATCGTGACACCGGCGAAGACGCTGGCCGCCATCCGCCATCCATACATGTCAGACAAACTGTGCGCGGTAGGAAATGCAATCGTACTGGCAAAACCAGCGAAGAGCGTTATTACAATAATACCCTGGCGTGCATGTCTTCCCCTCGCCCGTGTCAACAGGGCAAAGCACGGATCATAGAGACACCCGCCCATGGCGATGCCTGCCACAAGCCACAATGCGTAAAACTGCCAGACTTCCATCACCTGGGAGAGAAGCGCAATTGCTACTCCTGCCACCACAGTACAGACCGGCATCATGATGTGAGAAAGGCCTTTGTCGATCAACCGTCCAGCTATTACCGATGAACAGGCAGTTGCCAGAATTGCCATTGTAACAGCGCCCGTAAGAACACTCCTGCTCCAGCCAAACCCACTTTCCCACCACAATAAAAGGGCTGGAAAAATATAAAAAACACAGCCCCAAACCAGAGTTTGAGCAATTGCAAGAATGATTATGGCCCGATCAAACATGGCCAGTGACCTGGTTTATTGTAGCTCTTTCACAAAGCCTGCCAGTTTTGAAAGGATTACACCAGCCCCTTTTAGCCGCTTGTCGGCACTGTCCCAGTTGCGTTGCAGGAAAATACTCTGATCGGGGCGGATTTTGGCCATCGCCCCCTGCTCGCCAAGATACCCAACCAATTGCGCAGCAGCAGGGAAATCATTATTGCGGAAACTGATCACAACACCCTTGGGTCCTGCGTCCACTTTCTCCACATTGGCAATGAAACAAAGTCCCTTGATAAATACGATCTTGAGGAGATAATCCACCTCGTCAGGCATGGGGCCGAACCGATCAATCAGTTCCGCTGCGAAGGCATCAATCTCTTCAGCATCACGAATGTCAGAGAGCCTTCGGTAGAGACCAAGACGCAGTTGCAGATCAGGCACATAGCTTTCAGGAATAAGGACCGCAGTACCAATCGAAATTTGCGGAGACCATTTTTCTTCCGCCGTGAACCCATCACCGTCTTTAAGTTCAGCAACCGCTTCTTCAAGCATCTGCTGATAAAGCTCGTATCCCACTTCCCGGATCTGACCGGACTGTTCTTCACCCAGCAGGTTACCTGACCCCCGGATATCCAGATCATGGCTCGCCAGTTCAAACCCTGCCCCGATGCTATCAAGCGATTGCAACACCCGTAGGCGTCGTTCTGCCGTATCGGTGAGCTTCTTGTTGATCGGCAAGGTGAAAATCGCATAGGCCCGTGTTTTCGAGCGCCCAACCCGTCCGCGTAGCTGATAAAGTTGCGCAAGACCAAACATGTCCGCCCGATGCACAATCAACGTATTTGCCGTAGGGATATCCAGACCCGATTCCACAATGGTGGTGGACAAAAGCACATCATATTGCCCGTCATAAAAGGCATTCATGATGTCATCGAGCTCGCCCGGTGCCATTTGGCCGTGAGCAACCGCTACTTTCAATTCCGGCACATGCTCAAGCAGGAACTGTTTCCGTTCCTCAAGATCACTGACGCGCGGACATACATAGAAACTCTGCCCACCCCGATAGCGCTCCCGCAGCAATGCTTCCCGCACTGTCAGCACATCAAATGGCGTTATGAAGGTACGCACAGCCATGCGGTCGACAGGCGCCGTGGTGATGAGAGACAGTTCCCGAACGCCCGTAAGTGCAAGCTGCAATGTGCGTGGAATTGGCGTCGCTGAAAGCGTCAGCACGTGAATATCCGACTTGAGCTCCTTCAGACGTTCCTTGTGCTTCACACCGAACCGTTGTTCTTCATCGATCACCAGGAGGCCCAAACGATCAAACTCGATGGAGCTACCAAGAAGCGCATGGGTGCCAATCACGATATCAACCGTACCCTGCTTCAGTCCCTGCTTGGTCTCGGAAAGTGACTTTGCCCCAACCAGGCGCGAGGCATGCCGCACCACCACAGGCAAGCCGTTAAAACGCTCTGAGAACGTCTTGAAGTGCTGGCGGGCCAGTAGAGTAGTCGGCACAACGACCGCAACCTGTTTACCGGCCATGGCAGCCACAAAGGCGGCCCTTAGCGCAACCTCGGTCTTGCCAAAACCCACGTCACCACAAACCAGACGGTCCATGGGAGTGCCAGCACCTAGGTCGTCAAAGACTGAGTCAATTGCCCTCGCCTGATCCTCTGTCTCCTCATAGGGGAAACGTGCTGCAAATTCATCGTACAGTCCTTCGGGAGGCACCAGCCTGCTGGCAGATTTCAACGCCCGTTCGGCAGCAATCCGGATCAATTGATCCGCCATTTCCAGCAGGCGTTTCTTCAGCTTTGCTTTGCGTGATTGCCATGCAACCCCACCCAGCCGGTCGAGAACCACTTCGTTGTCCGCATTACCGTAGCGCGACAGGAGCTCGATGTTTTCCACCGGAAGAAACAGTTTATCGTCACCAGCATATTGCAGTTCCAGACAATCATGTGGGGCACCGGCAGCCTCGATCGTACGCAGACCCACAAAGCGGCCAATACCATGATCCACATGAACGACGATGTCTCCCTCGGCAAGACTGGAAGCTTCGGCTATAAAATCCTTGTCACGCTTGCGCTTTGTGCTTCTGCGAACAAGACGGTCACCCAATATGTCCTGCTCGGCAATGATGATAAACTCGCTGGTCTCAAACCCCTGCTCGATCGCCAGTACGGCGATGTGTGCGCCCTTTGATTTCGAATTGCGGAAACCCTCAAAATTCTCAACCTTGGTGATGGTCTCGAGACCATGTTCGGCGATCACCTGGGACAATCGTTCCTGGGAACCTTGTGACCAGGCAGCAAGAAGAACCTTCCTGCCGCCATCAATTTCCTGCTTGATGTGTTTGGCAACCGCATCAAATACGTTCTGCCCGCTTGCACGCTCAACGGCAAAACTCCTGCCTGCGGCACCCTGCCCGCTGACCACCCTTGTTTCTGAATTCTCCGGTTGATCAAAAGGAGAAAGCGTCAGGCAATCGAGTTCGCGCAGCAGTTCCTTTACCTCTGCCACCGGCACATAGAGGGATGACGGCTCCACGGGCTTGTATGGCGTGCCACCTTCAAAGGAACTGTCAAGCGCCTGCATCCGCGCTTCGTAATGATCTGAAATCTGTTCTTCTCTCGCTTCGAGACTTTCAAACAGATCACTCGCAATGGAAAACTTGAAGCCGTCTGCATAATCAAACAGGGTTTGCAGATTTTCGTAAAACAACGGCAGCCAGTGTTCCATACCGGCAAAACGCCTGCTTTCACTGATTGCCTGATAAAGCGCATCATCTCGGGTGGCGGCACCGAAAGTAGAGATATAGCCGGACCTGAACCGTTTGATGGCCGCTTCATCCAGACTGATCTCACTCATGGGCTGAAGTGAAAAATGCTTCAGCTGCCCAGTTGTCCGTTGGCTAGCCGGATCAAAACTGCGGATCGACTCAAGCGTGTCACCAAAGAAATCGAGCCGAACGGGTTCCTCTTCCCCAAGAGCAAACACATCCAGTATGCCACCACGAACAGCAAACTCCCCACGCTCGCGAACAGTGGGCACGCGTTCAAAGCCTTCTGCGGAAAGCCGTTCGACAAACTGATCCACGTCCACACTATTTCCGGGAACGATGTTCAAGGCCTGTCCGAGCAGCTTGTCTGCTGGAACGATACGCTGCAAAAGCGCATTCGCCGTTGTCAGAACCAACAAGGGTCCGTCTGTTTCTGAAGTCGTTGAAATCCGGCTTAAAGCCTCGATCCGCGAAGCAATAGTTGCTGAACTGGGAGAAACGCGATCATAGGGCAAACAGTCCCAGGCTTGCAGATTGACCGTATTAAGCCAGGGCGCGAAGAATGTGAGACTGTCCATAATTTCAGTGAGTTGTTGTGGATTGGAGCACACATGCACCAACCCGCGACCCACATGCAGGGAGTTGCAGATCTGCGCCAGGAGCAAACCATCCTGGCCGCTGGCCACATTGGTAACCGTGGTTGCCAGATCGCCGTCAAAAAGCGAATTCAGCACTTTTTCATCAAGCATTAAAGTCACGCTCGCTGAGATGTGCACTCACCAAATTAAAAACTTCTTGAAGCTCTTCCAGTGGAAAGGGTTGCTCACCCGTAAACCAGATCAGCAAGTCGCGGTCTTGTTCTTCCATCAATCGCTCGAAATCGTCCACTTGCTCATCGCCAAGCCCCGCCAGTTCCTCCGTGGCAAAGCGGCCCAAAATGATATCCATCTCCTTGATACCACGATGATTTGCACGGTACTGAAGGCGTTTAATACGGGTTTCTTTTTCTGTGTCTTGCATTGGCCAGGGATTGCTTAAGGGATAT
>CAWUJF010000043.1:0-12023 GCA_963922405.1 uncultured Hyphomicrobiales bacterium
ATGTCTGCCAACGGCATCAATCTCGTCAATCAATATGATACAAGGTGCATTTTTCATGGCCTGGTCAAACATGTCGCGTACGCGGCATGCACCTACACCCACGAACATCTCTACAAAATCAGAACCGGAAATTGTAAAGAACGGCACGTTTGCTTCACCAGCAACTGCTCTTGCGAGAAGCGTTTTACCAGTACCTGGAGGGCCCACCAATAACACGCCATGTGGGATCTTCGCGCCGAGGCGCTGATACTTCTGAGGATCACGGAGAAAATCCACCACCTCTTCCAGATCGTCTTTTGCTTCGTCAACACCAGCCACGTCCTGGAATGTCACACGGCCTTGAGCTTCAGTGAGCATTTTAGCCTTGGACTTACCAAAACCCATTGCACCCCTGTTGGAGCCTTGCATCTGGCGCATGAAGAAAATCCAAACACCCAGAATGATAAACATAGGTAGCCAGTTGATGAAGAAGCCGAGCAAAGAAGATCCCTCATTTGGAGGGGTAGCCTGGATGACAACACCGCGTGCTTCAAGCTTGCTCACCAGATCAGCATCATCAGGAGCATAGGTTTCAAACCTGCCACTGTTGTCCGAATAAGTTCCGGTTATCTGTTTACCAGCGATTGTAACAGACTTGACCCGACTGTTCTCCACATCGTCAAGGAATTTGGAGTAGGCAATATTCGTAGCACTACCCTGCGGGGTAGGATTCTGAAACAAATTGAAAAGTGCAATCAGCATTACACCAATGATTGCCCACAAAGCGAGATTTCTGAAATTCGAATTCATTAGATTTTCCCGGTGATGAGAAGTGTCTCTTCTATTTATGACCGTCAACGGCTTTCTTACAATAAAATAAGCACCATTGCGTTAATTTCCAAGGTTAAAGCGGCATAAAAATAGCCCAATTACCCTTTTTCAGGCTTACCTGTCCGGACTCGTGTTATGATTTATGCGGTTTAAGGCTCGCCATGCGTTGTTTTAACGCATCTATAAATTCCAAAAGTGCAAAATCATATTCAGGACAAAAGTGTTCAATAGCGCGCACAACAAGAGAAAACTCAAGCTTTGCAGGCGTTTCAAAGCCTTTAATAAATGGAAGACCAATTGAATCCCCGTCTCCGCAGAAATAAGGGGTAGATGCCAGAACTGCACGCGGCTTGACGTTCAGACGACGACCCAAATTCTGTTCAATTTCTTGTAATTGCTCTGTTGAAAGGGCAGAAAAGAAATATGAGGTGGCGCTATCGTTCCGGATTTGAAGCCTTCCATCCCAGATAGCCCTGTCTCCTGGACCAACCACAATAGAGGGAAGATTCCGTTTTTCCCGGAAAAACCTGAAGCTGTTATTCCAGGATTCCACAACCGCATTGCCAACAGTGATCCGCTTAACTTCCTGTGACATAAGGGGATCAAATTTTTCAGCTGCTACGAAATATTCAGCCCCTCCGGAGATTGCTGTTAGGACCTGAAACAGCAAACGTTTGGCTCCGTTGGAAAGATGATGCATTTTCTCCTCGGAGTAAATATAAACTGGCCCTTCATCAATCTGTAGATTTTCAGTCAATGCAGAAGCTACTTCTGTCGCCAAAACCTGCCGCATTCGCCCCATCAACTCACCAAACCGGCAAATCCCAGCCAGTTCAACTGGAGGCAGCGTTTCCAGTTTCTGTCGAACCCGTACACGCTCGTAGGATGCATCCTGATTACTGGGATCTTCAATCCAACTCTGATGATGTTCAGTTAGATACTGCCTTAACTGCCTGCGATAAACACCGAGCAAGGGCCTGAACAAACGCGTCCCCCGGGGCAAAAGCATGTATGAGGACATCCCGGAAAGTCCCCTACCCTGGCCATTTCCGCTTCCGCGCGAGTTACGCATATAAATCGTTTCAGCCTGATCATCCAGAGTATGGCCGACCAGAATAGCCGAAGCCGAAATATCTCGTGCGAATTCCTCTAGCAACGTGTATCGCGCATTTCTTGCAGCTTCTGAAAGTCCACTGTCAGGCTTCAAACCGTCCCAGGCAAGTGTGATGTGAGGCAGGTCCAATCCTTCACTGATACCCGCCACAAATGCAGCTTCTGCAGCTGCCTCAGGCCGCAAACCATGATCGACAGTAACAACCTGCAATTCCACATCAGACTGGCGTGCCCAGGCAGCAGCAAGCAACAACAGCGCCACAGAGTCTCCACCGCCGGAAACTGCGACAATCACTGGACCATCGCTTACAACGTTTGAAAACAGTTTTCGGGGATCAAGACTTGGCAACATCGAAGAGGTTTCGTTTTCGAAAATTAGTTGAGCGCACATTTAGCAGCACGCTGTTCAAAAGCAACATTTCGCTTAACAGCTCTGGAAGCACTCGGATACTTCTGGAGAACTTCAGCAAATGTAGCACATGCAAGCTCTCTCTGATTCAATCCGGCCACAGCCACACCGAGCTTTAGAAGGGATTGCGGTCCAAATTTTCCGTTAGGCCAACGCTTATGAGCATCCAGATATACCTTGGCTGCTTCCTGATACTGCCCTCTGCCGAGATGGCTTTCACCAAGCCAAAACCTGGCTTCAGGCAGTCTGGGATGGCTTGAATGTTGGTCAGAAAACTTCACCAAAGCTCGTTCTGCATCCTCATAGCGACCAGACTGAACGTAATTGAAGCCAAGATCAAAAAGCTCATCGGGTTGATCAGGCAAACCGGCCTGCGGATTATTAAGATTGGCGGTTAGATCCAAAGGCTTACCGATTGCAGAATCGACAATATTACCGTTTTCATCAAACTGAATTGTGCCAAGAGTCTGATCTCCGGAAGATTCAACTCCCGGTTCACCGGAATATATTTCAACACCATCAATGGTTTGCGAGGATTGATTCTGATTTCCGCCTGAAGCGACATTATTCGTCGTCTCAGACGGCTCTGACTTTTCCAGGCTATCAGTATCCGTATTTATGGCTGTATCGTTGTTGGTGAGTTCGTTACCGCCATCGCCAAGGCTGCCTTTTTGCTCCAGTTCCTGGAAGCGAAATTCGTTGTCTTCCTGTAACCGTCTTATGAGTTCCTGTAACTCGAGCAGTTGAAAGTTCAATTCCTCAATTTTCCCATTCAGTTGTCTGACCTGCTCTTCCAGAACGCTAATCCGATATCCCTGGTCGGAAGTCGCCTGCACTTTGACAACCGGTGCATCCGGCTGCAGAGCAAAAGCAGGAGTGACAACCACTCCGGCAATAAACAATGACAATAAAAACTTCTTCATGTCTTTACCCGGTTTCCCCTTCTAGTAATGATGGGTACAACATACTGCACAGCCGGAATTTCGCAACAAAACTAGGTTAAATTTTGATTGATCGGCTTTTTTGCCACATTCAAAACAAAAAGGGCGGAATCCGAAGATACCGCCCTTTTCAACACATCATTCAAATATTTAGCCCTGAGGTGCAGATAGCTGTGTAACCGCACGACGGTTTTGTGACCAGCATGAGATGTCGTTACACACTGCCACAGGACGTTCCTTACCAAATGAAATCGTACGAATACGGTTTGATGGCACACCCTTGGAAACCAGATAATCACGTGTCGCAGCAGCGCGGCGCGCACCCAGTGCCAGGTTGTATTCACGAGTTCCACGCTCATCCGCATGGCCTTCCAATGTTATTGGATGTTGCGGATACTGGATTAGCCATTGTGCCTGACGGTCCAGTGTCTGGCGCGAAGTTGGCGTCAGAATAGATGAGTCAGTTTCAAAGAACACACGGTCACCCACATTGACAGTAAAGTCCTGTTGGGAACCCGGAGTAGCACCATTGTTAAGACCGAGTTGTCCAGCGTTATCCGGCAACTTGTCTTTTTTCGCACAACCCGCAATTGCCAGCCCCATGAACAGTGCCAATGCAATGCGTGATTTGAATATTGGAAGCTCAGCGAGCATCGCCTACTCTCCTTTAAATTTTAGTGAAACCGATAATAACTTATTCAGGTTAATGCGCGCTCAAGAAACACGGTTAACAAATTATTATCACGCCTCTCGTTTCAATCCCATCGAATTTGATTGATCCCCATTTGGAATCTCTCCCCTAGACCAGAGTATTATGACCAAAACACGGCGATAACACTTGGATTCAAAGCATCAATCCAGCAGCGGTGACCAAGCTGGATCAGAGGCAAAAGAAGGTGTCGGAACCTGCCTTTCATTTGACCCTGTAAGGTCAATTGAAAACAGCTTCGGACCACCTGAAGCACCTCTGCTTTCCCTAAAGAACATCAGGACGCGACCATTTGGTGACCATGTGGGTCCTTCATTGTGAAAACCTTCTGTTAAGATACGCTCACCCGATCCATCTGGTTTCATCACCCCAATCAGGAACTGGCCACCGGCCTGTTTTGTGAACGCAATCAAATCGCCTCTTGGAGACCAAACCGGTGTCGAATATCGACCATTACCAAAGGATATCCGCTTGGCCTCTCCACCCGATGCACTCATGACATAAAGTTGTTGCCGTCCACCGCGATCTGACTCAAAAACGATCTGTGATCCGTCCGGTGAATAGGACGGCGCAGTATCAATTGAGACCGAGTTCGTTAAGCGCGTTGTGTTTCGGGAACGCAGATCCATGGAATAAATATTTGCACTACCGCCTTGTTGCAGACTCATGACAATTTTCTGGCCATCGGGTGAAAACCTGGGTGAGAATGTCATTCCTGGGAAATTGCCGACGATTTCTCGCTGGCCAGTTTCTATTTGAAGCAGATACACACGAGGCTGGCCGCCATCAAAGGACATATAGGTGATTTCCTGCCGTGTTGGTGAGAACCGCGGTGTCAAAACCAGATCATTACCTCTTGTGAGCGTCTGAATATTAGCGCCGTCCTGATCCATGATGGCCAAGCGCTTCACCCGGCGATTCTTCGGTCCGCTTTCGTCCACAAACACCACACGAGTATCGAAATAACCTTTTTCGCCAGTCAGCGTTTCATAGATCTTGTCGGCAATAATATGCGCCACGCGGCGCCAGAACTTGGGTTCGATATCAAATCGCTGCCCAGCAATCTGGTCCTGACCAAACACGTCCCACAGACGAAATTCCGCCCTCAATCGACCATCCGGCAATTTCGTTACCTGACCATTTACAAGCGCCTGCGCATTGATCGCGCGCCAGTCATCAAACCGGGGAACAGAATCCAATCGCAAGTCACGCTGGATGAATGCTGCCTTGTCAATGGAATTGAACAGCCCGGAGTTCACCAGATCCGCTTCAATCACCTGGGAAATCTGTGGTGCAATTTCATCCCCTCCGAAACTATCAATGGCGATAGGCAGGGGTTCCACGTTACCCTTGGTGATATCGAATTCAATTCTCGCCTGGGCCTGAAATACGAACGCCAGAACGAGTACTAATGTCGTAAACAAGGTTTGGAAAAATTTAAGATTTAGCATTTCGTCATCCCCGACCAATATCTGCCTTACTGAAACATCTGTGCCGGATGGAATGTTGGCACAACTTCTGCCCATGTTTCGTATTTGTCTTTAGGTAAAAAATCATATGGAGCGCAGCGTTTAACCGCCCGCAACATCGCAGCACCAAACCGTTTCTTTTCCTGCACGGTCCCGCCTTGTGTATCAATAACCGGAATGCGCTTGATGCTACCATCAGGATTGAGATGAATTACAATCTTGATCTGCAATTCCGGTGAAATGATCTGTCCGGCAAGCCCTGTGGTGCAGTTGCTGATCGCAGAACGAAGCCGATCAAGCTCACTTTGTGAAAGTTTACCACTGCTGCTTCCGGTACTTGCACCCAGTCCTGCAACCTTCTTTTCAGATTTTTTTGAACCGCCTCCGGCAGCTTCTTCTTTGGTGATCAGGTTTTTAATCTCATCACCAACTTTGTCCTTGGTGTCCTTTTTGCCGCCATTCTTACTCGCGGACTTGGTTTCATCAGGCACCTTACGCTGCGTAGTCTTGGCACGAGTGGGTTTAGGGCGGGCGTTTGGTACTGGCAATGCACTAGGCAGACTTGCAATTTGAAATTGTGCTTGTGACTGTTCAGGTTCTGCAGCCGGCTCAGGTTTTGGTTCAACCTGTTGAACAGGTGTGGGTTCTTCGCTTTTCGAAGCAAGCTCCGGCGTTGCCACGGTTTTTGGCTCTGGTTTTGCTTCTGGCTTGGGCTCAGGTTTTTCAACCTTTGGCTCTGGCTTTACAGCTGTGGCTGCAGATTCAACAGCCTTTTCTGCCGGTTTAGCCTTGGTCTCGGTTTTTGTATCGTCTTTGCTCTCACCCACATTTTGAGCTTCCGGTTTCGGCTCTTCAACCGGTTTCTGCGTAGGCTTTGGCGCAGGCGTTTCCTGAAGACTGGCATCTTTGTCACCGATGACAGGTTTGCTGACTTCACTTGCCTCGAAATCAATTTCCACACCACTCAACTCAATCTGCTGCACTTGGGGTGCAGAAAGATTGAGCAATCCCCAGCTGAGGATTGCAGCATGTAAAACCGTAGATGTGGCGGTGCCTAACTTCATGGTTATCAAAAACTCAATCTACTGTGTCTGCGGAACACTGGTCATAGTAAATTTCTTGTACCCGGCCGCAGAAATCTCCCCCAAAACCTTTGCAATCGTGTCGTAGGGTGAAGAGCTGTCACCACGAATAAAAATCCGTGTCTCAAACTTGTCGCGCGCCTCTGTCACAGCAGCCAATCTTGGAGCAAGTTCTTCAAGCGAGATCTCACTTTCCTGAAGAAAGATCTTACCGTCCTTATCAATAGACAAGGTAAGTGGTTTTGCGTCTGAATCCACTGATCCTGCATTCGTTTCAGGCAGATTGACCTCCACGCCCACTGTCAACAATGGTGCAGAAACCATGAAAATGATCAGCAAAACCAACATCACATCCACAAAAGGCGTAACATTTATTTCGCTGATCGGCACATGCCTGCGGGAGCGACGTCTCTTGCTTCCGCCATTTGATGATCCAACTGACATTCCCATTTTGGATACGTCCTATTCTGCAGCCCGTCTTTGGGCGCTAGCGTTGTTCTTCTCATCTATTTGCCGCGAAAGTATGGCGGAAAATTCGTCTGCAAAGCCTTCTAACCGTAATGTGATCTTGGCAACATCCGATGATAATTTGTTATAAAAGATAGTAGCCGGAATAGCTGCAAGTAGGCCCAGAGCAGTAGCCAACAAGGCTTCAGCAATACCAGGTGCAACCACCGCCAGGTTTGTTGTCTTGGAGCTCGCGATTGCCTGAAACGACACCATGATACCCACAACGGTTCCGAATAGACCGATGAATGGTGCTGCAGATCCCACGGTAGCTAGAAACAGTAACCGATGCTCCAGACGCTCTGCCTCTTTAGCAAGAGAAACATCCAAAACTTTATCAATCCGCGTTTGCAAGCCTATTTGAGAATTTGCACCACGCTCGAATGAACGTTTCCATTCCTTCATCGCAGCCACAAACAAAGACGCCATACCAGTTGGTGCCCGGTCCGCCAGAGAACGATAAAGCTCTTCAAGAGACTGGCCAGACCAGAAAACGCTTTCAAATCGATCCAGCTGACGCTTTGTTCTGATCAGCAAAAACCATTTATCGAATATAATTGCCCAGCTCCAAAGAGATGCCAAAAGCAAACCTATCATTACGGCCTTCACAACAAGCGTCGCTTCCAGGAACAATGCGAACAAGGATACATCCACTACGGGACTGGCCAGTTCGCCTCCTTCCACAGTTTGCGCGAATGCTGATGACACGGAAAAAATCGCAGTTTCAATCATTTCTGCATTTCTCTTTCTAAACGGGAGCGGGAATTATCCGCAACTCCACGGTTTAAATAGCGATAATCATGGTAAAACAATGACGGGAATCGCTAAAATGACTCAGGGTAATGTTAGAATCGATTAGGGTTAATGAAGTGTTAGGATTTGTGGCATTTCAGGTAATGAATTAACAGTAACGAGTGGGTTACCCACCAAGTTTGGCGCGCAAATCATCTGGAAACCGCTTAGCGCCGCCTCCGTGATTGATAAACGCCACTTCCACATCAGCTCCACATAAAAGGACTTCTTCGCCTCCTTCCTCGACCCTCAATACCTCTTGTCGCAAGAACGAACGCGCGCCGGTAAGCTTCTGCAAAACGGTTCTCACGAGCAACAAATCATCGATTACAGCAGGTGGCCCAAACTTCAGTGACATACGATGAATAGCGAATGCGCTGTCATCCTTGGCAAGTTCCACATGTGAAATCTCTAGATGTCTCAACCACTCGGTTCTGGACCGTTCCATATATTTCAAATAGTTCGAATGGTACACTACGCCGGAAAAGTCCGTATCCTCATAATATACACGGATTTCCATCTCGTGCCCATTATCAATCAAATGATTGGCGAGCTCCGTTTTTTCTCGTGACATTCTCGCAAAAGCCTTTCATCTTGGCGGCTGGAATCCATCCAATGCCAGGATTGTAAATATGGACAAGACAAGACTTGAAGCCATTCACTGCTTCCCCATCAAAGGCCTGCCCGCTATCAGTTTAACCAATACAGATCTGGTTATTGGCCGTGGTATTCCCAATGACCGTCGATACGCGATTACTAATGGAACTATGTCCGATGGCAAGTGGATGCCAGCCGGCAACTATTTTGTAAACGCATATAATGATGGCTTGTTGAATTTCAAAGTCACAAATGATGAACAAACATCAAGTATTTCAATCTCTAACCCTGAAAATCAGGAAATAAGGATACAGACAAACAACCCACAAAGCCTCGAGCTTGCCAATCTCACGCTAGAAAGGTTCATTTCCCATATCAACCTAAAGTCTGACAGAACTCCCCCGCAATTAGTCGAACTATCAGATGCTGGCGGGAGTTGGGACTATCCCGGCACGGAGATTTCACTCATTAACAGAGAGACCGTCAAAGCTATCGGCGATGCGATGGATAGGGATCTGGATCCTGAAAGATTTCGTGGAAATCTAATTCTATCAGGTTTGAATGCCTGGCAGGAATTTGACTATCTGGGCAAGAAATTAGGCATCGGTGACGCAGAAATAGAAGTACTCTTCCCCATCGTTCGCTGTCCGGCACCCGGTGTGAACCCAAAGACAGGCCTACGGGATATCGATTTTGAGCAGGAATTTCCAACCTGTTTTGGGCATGCTTATTGTGGAATGTATGCCCGTGTAACAAAAACCGGAAAAATCAGTACTGATGACCGGATTAAAGTACTCGGAAATGCCTCAACACCGCTAGCCCGGGCGCAGGAGCAAGCTGATCCCTACCCGCTATGGCCGCGTTTCGCTGACGTTGAAAGCTATGATCTGAATGGCGAAACCACTCAAATAGCGCTCAATTGCTCATCACCCTGGCCATTTCCGGATGCGAAACCAGGTCAAAGGCTGCGCTTTCATCTCAATTCAACAACAAAAGCCAACGGGTGGACCAGCGCATATCTGGATGGGGTTTCAAATAGACAATATCACCTTTCGGTTCCCAAAAGCGAAACGGGTGATCCACTAACAGAATTCCTGCGAACCGAGTTGGGAAACGAAACAAGATTACTGATTTCCGGCCCGTTTGGGAGGGTTTAAGCTTCATTGGGCTGCCCAAGCTCAATTAGGACAATCTCGGGTGGCGTCCCAAACCTGACGGGTAGCATCGAACATCCCAAGCCACCTGAAACGATCAGTTTCTTTTTGCCTTCTTTTACAAGACCATAATTATGCTTCTGACCGGATGTGTTGATTGGTGCGTAATTTCCTATTCGCACCTGACCACCGTGTGTGTGACCAGAAAGTGTGAGACAAACACGTTCCGGAACACGAGGGAAAACATCGGGTTCATGCGCCATTAATATGACGGGGGCCTCATCAGTGACTTGTGCCAACGTTCCTGAAAGATCATCCATGGTTTTCCATTTTTTGCGGCCAAATCTCTTTCGGGGTGGAAACGCAAGTTGATCACCAAGACCGGCAAGCCAGAAGTCTTTTCCTTTATGCGTGATCTTCAGTGCATCATTTTCATAGATCGCTATGCCTGCCCGGCTCAAAGCCTTGTGAACAAAGGTGGGTCCCGCCCCTCTTCGCTGTGCAACAGGATCTTCCCACCAATCATGGTTTCCAAGCACCGCATGCACTCCCAAAGGAGCCTTCAACTCACCAAGCACAGGCCCCCAGTCATCGGAATGCACATATCCGGTGACCAGATTCATTCCGGAAACATAATCCCCAAGCAGTAAGATTATGTCTGGTTTCAAGGCATTTGTCTTGTTCACAATATGTCGGATGCGTTCCACATCCATCCAGGGCTTACACGCATGTATATCCGTGAGAACTGCAATCTTGAGATGAAAATTTTTGTTCCACCCGGTCAGTTGTGGCTGATATTTCGTGACTTTCAAACGATAAAGAGGCTCGATTGCAAAAGCGTAGGTTCCCATCAAACCACTTCCGGCAAACAGACTACCGGCAGATTTAAGAAATGTTCTCCGAGAAATCATCGCAGGCTCCAACATCAACAAACTATTGAAGATTTACAGGAGGTTCATGGATGCACTTCTTAGAATTTCAGTAGGTTCTGTGCAATCTACTCATCATCAAAAAGACCAGCTTGAAATGACGAAACATTTTCAGGCGCGGGCATGCCAAGATGTTTCCACGCACGCTCTGTCATCAGACGGCCTCGCGGTGTGCGTTGGATGAACCCCTGCTGGATCAGATAGGGTTCAATGATGTCTTCTATGGCATCTCGAGGTTCAGACAAAGCTGCAGCAATTGTTTCTATACCCACCGGTCCACCACCAAAGTTTCGTGCAATCTGGTTTAAATACCTGCGATCAAGTTCATCAAGACCGATGGAGTCCACTTCCAGACGGGAAAGCGCTTCATCGGCCACTTTTGCCGTAACGCTCTCTGCATCTGCCACAATAGCGAAATCCCTTACCCGTCTAAGCAAGCGGCCTGCAATACGCGGTGTTCCTCGTGCCCGTTTAGCTATTTCGGTGGCACCATCTTCAGCAAGCGGCAATCCCATAATCCGCGCACCACGTTTAACGATTTGCTCTAATTCCTCGGTTTCGTAGAAATTCAACCGAACAGGAATTCCAAAACGGTCTCTTAGCGGGGTTGTGAGCAAACCCAAACGCGTAGTTGCGGCAACAAGCGTGAACTTTGCAAGATCGATTTTAACCGAACGGGCAGCCGGCCCCTCACCAATGATTAGGTCAAGCTGGTAATCCTCCATGGCTGGATAGAGAATTTCTTCAACAGCCGGGTTCAGACGGTGAATTTCATCGATAAAAAGGACGTCTCTTTCTTCAAGATTGGTCAACAGGGCAGCAAGATCCCCCGCTTTGGCAATTACGGGCCCCGATGTGGATCGGAAGTTGACGCCAAGCTCCTTTGCCATGATTTGCGCCAGAGTTGTTTTACCCAGTCCAGGTGGTCCGACAAAAAGCACATGGTCCAGTGATTCGCCTCGTTTCTTTGCGGCTTCGATGAACACTTTGAGATTAGCCCGCGCTGCTGCCTGCCCGACGAAATCATCCAAGGCCTGTGGCCGCATGGCGGTGTCCACATCCTCTTCGCGGGTTTCCGCACTTATCAAGCGTTCATCATTCATCCTGCAAGTTCCTTAAGGCCAAGACGAATTAATGTAGCACTATCTGCTTCCTCACCAGCTTTCTGAAGTGCAGTGGATACCGCGCCTGCAGCCTGTTGGGATGAATAACCCAGATTACTCAGTGCTGAAACCGCGTCCTGCACTGCACTTGAAGCAACACCGTCACCTATATCGTGCGCAAGCCCCATATCCATTGCAGCGTCGGCTGAATAAGCTGGTACTTTGTTTTTGAGTTCCAGAACAATCCTCTGTGCCACTTTAGGACCAACTCCAGGTGCCCGTGCGACCATGGCTTTGTCCTGCAGTGCGATTGCAGAAGCCAGGTCCGCTGGAGCAAGCGTCCCTTGAATAGCAAGCGCTACCTTTGCGCCGACCCCCTGCACGCTTTGAAGCAACCGAAACCAGTCT
>CAWUJF010000044.1:0-11961 GCA_963922405.1 uncultured Hyphomicrobiales bacterium
ACATTTGTAATCATGTTTTTCAGCGTGTGTGGATCGAGCCTGCGGGTATGGCATTCAAAAGAAACTTCAGGATTTAGTTCGTTGAGAGTTTCCTTCGCAGCCAGTGCTTTTTTCTGACCTACCTGATTGTCCCGATAGAGAATCTGTCGATGCAGATTGGTCCGGCAAACCTCATCATCGTCCACGATCGATATTTTTCCCACTCCTGCTGCGGTAAGGTATTGAAGCACAGGACAACCGAGCCCCCCTGCTCCCACAACCAGAATGTGCGTGGTGGAAAGTTTCTCCTGACCGTTTGTTCCAAACTCCGGGAGTATGGTCTGGCGTATATATCGGCTTTGGTCGCTCATCGGGCGCGCGTCACTTCCAGCCATTCGCGGATCCTGTTTTCTGGATCATCGTTCAAAGTGATGTCTGTAACGACAGAAATCAGATCTGCACCGGCCTCAAAAACACCTGCTGCGCGTTCCACACTCATGCCACCGATTCCACAAAGAGGGATATCACCAATCTGTTCTTTCCACTCAGTGAGTTTTTCCAGGCCCTGTTGATGCCATTTCATCTTTTTGAGAATTGTCGGATAAATCGGTCCCAGCGCGATATAGTCTGGTTTCGTATCAAGTCCTCTTTGAAGTTCATCAAGATCATGTGTGCTGACACCCAGTTTCATGCCGGCGGTGCGGATAGCTCCTATGTCTGCATCATCAAGATCTTCCTGGCCCAGGTGAACGAAATCGCAGCCTTCTTCTATCGCTAACTGCCAGTAATCGTTTACGATCAGTTGAGCGCCATGATCTTTGCATATCTGTTTTGCCTGTCGGATTTCGGAGCGCGTTTCAGCCTCACTGCGATCCTTGACCCTTAGCTGGACTAACTTGATTCCCAGAGGAACTAATCTTTCGAACCAGCTGGCAGAATCGAAAATTGGATAAAATCTGTCGAGCGTCACGATAAAAATGCCTTTCCAATCACTGGTGTTGATGGTTCTGCCATATCAAGTTTTTCCATTGGGTCCGCTTCGTAGGCTGTTTGACCGGCAATCGCTGCTTTTGAGAATGCTTCAGCCATTGCAGCCGGATCTCCTGCCTTTGCAACGGCGGAATTCAGCAGAATTGCATCGAAACCGAGCTCCATAGCTGCGGCGGCATGGGACGGAAGACCAAGACCAGCATCAACGACCAACGGAGTATCCGGAAAATGAGCACGCATGCTTCTCAAGCCAAAAACATTGTTCAGACCCATGCCAGATCCAATTGGAGCTCCCCATGGCATTAGGACCTCGCAGCCTGCTTCAAGCAAACGGTCAGCGACAACCAGGTCTTCAGTTGTGTAAGGGAACAACTGGAATCCGTCCTCTGACAATATTCTTGCTGCTTCCACCAATCGAAAGACATCAGGTTGAAGCGTGTCTTCTTCTCCAATCACTTCAAGCTTGATCCATTTGGTCTTAAACAACTCACGAGCCATGTGGGCCGTCGTAACGGCTTCTTTCACGGTGTGGCAACCGGCAGTGTTTGGCAGGATGTGAACATTTAATTCCTGAATCAGTTTCCAGAAGTCCTGCCCGGCAAGCTCATTACCGCTTTCTCGGCGCAGTGATACGGTGGCAACCGATGCTTCACTTCGAATAAATGCGTCTGCCAAAATGGCAGGTGAAGGATATTGAGCTGTTCCCAACATCAGAGGATTCTTTAGCTTCGTGCCATAGAATTCTAACATCCTAACCTCCCTGCATGGGTGCAAGCACTTCCAAACGATCGCCATCGTGAAGGATATATTTCGCGCGATTGTCTTCGGGAACAAATTCACCATTGACCGCAGTAGCTACTTTTGCGTCGCCGTAACCGAGCAGTTGCAATGCGGCATCGAGGGAATCTGCGTCAATATCTTCCAACTGACCGTTAATTCGAATTTTCATATAGAATCTCCGGAGTTTTGTTTTCATATAGCCATTCAGCAACCATTCGCCCTGCGGCGGGCGCCAGTAAAAATCCATGCCGGTAAAAACCGTTCACTGAGATCAGGTTTTGTTTTCTGGAAATTTTGGGAAGGTTATCGGGAAATGCCGGTCGTGCATCAACACCGATCTCGATAATCTCGGCCTCTCCAAATGCCGGATTAATGGCATAGGCGGCGCTGAGAAGTTCCAACATGGATCGCGTTGATATTCTGTTCCGCTCTCCATTTTCTATGGTTGTGGCGCCGAGCATGAATTCATTGTTTTTCCTTGGAACGATATAAAAAGGCATGCGGGGGTGTAGAAGGCGAACAGGACGGGAAAAAGAAATGTCCGGGCAATTGATATGAAGCATTTCACCCTTCACACCTCGTAGATCGCTAAGCTGATCTTTTGCTGCCAGACCACGGCAGTCGAGTATTATGTGGTCAGGATTTTCCTGAGCTAGGGTCTGGACGCAATCAATCCGCCTGGAATTAAAAGTTGCCCCCTTTTGCTGGAGGTTGGTACGGAGCTTATTCAATGCATCTCTGGGAACCAGGTGGCTTTCCTCTCCGAAATAGAGTGCCCTTGAAAACTGATCGGCCAGGTCAGGTTCCAGATCAGCTATTTTCTTTCGTGAAATTTCTTCATAATTGCTGGTTCTTCGCGCGAAACGATTTAGCTCTGCTTGATCTCTTTTGTTAGCGACTACGATGGAGCCGTTTTCAAACACTTCGACGCCGTTGTTTCTCCACCAAACCAAAGCTTCCTTGCCCAGGCGAACGACAATTTCTTCCGTGCTTTCACCTTCGCACCAAGGAGCTAGCATGCCGCCAGCCCACCAGGAACAACTGTTTGGACCGGCTTGTTCATCAGGATCAAAAATTTCCACCTTGGCGCCATGCGCAAGCAGCTCTGTTGCAACGCACAGACCAGCAACACCAGCACCGATGACATAAGTGGAATTCACAACAATGTCCTTCTCAAACTTGTTCAAATGACAATTGCAGGGAAGGAATACGCTTTTCGCGAGCACCCGTTCCCTACGCCGGTATTAACCGGATCAGGTACGACGGGTATTTCTCAGAATGCTGATCGATGGCAGACACCCCGACGGACTTGTCTGAGATAACAACTTACAAATTAATTGGCAATGGCGAGATTTAATAATCTTCGATTTTATGTGCCCGTGAATGCAAATAACTCAACGGGGTCCAGCATGCCTTCCAATTTGTGAGAGCCAACCGAGGTCCAGTTATCAGGTGCGATTTGAGCAATGTCTTTGCCTGCGAGTGCCGTCCTCTGCAAAAGCTTGGTCATTTGCTCAATCCTGGCTGCTTCATTTACCGTGGGGCCGATAGCAGAAAATGTCAGTCTGGACGGAATTCCGATGTTGCCAAACATCACATCACCGGCGTTTAGAGCAACACCATAATTGAAACGCTCTAGTCCTTCTTTTGCACGTAGTTCGTTATTCTCATTTGCTTTTTGAATTGTGCGTGAAAGGGCATTGTTTGCTGCGCATACTGCGCTTTTTAATTCTGTATCATTTTCAAACGGGAAAATTCCCAGCACAGCGTCGCCAATAAAGTCGAGCACTTCTCCACCGAATTCTTGAACAGGTTCTGCTGTGGCGTCGAAATAGGAGTTCAGTAAGGAGAAATACTCATCCGGTTCCAGGGTTTCGGCGAGACTGGTCGAATTCCGTAGATCGGAATACCAGACCACTGCTCTGGTTTTTTCCCCGTCACCATGTCGGATTTGCCCGTTAAGGACGTTATCTCCGGCTCGAACACCGAGATATGTGTGTGCAATGTTTTCTGAGATGCGAGACTGGATTATTGTCTTGGCGGCTACCGCAAATCGTCTTTGTATGGATTGAAGAGAATTAAGATCGTCAGTCGAGAATCCGCCAGGTTTGTCCGATGCCCAAGTGACAAGAATGCCGCGATTTTTCTCCCCTTCCCTTTTTCGGAATGATGTTCCCTGCAATTGGGTAGCAAGCAGAAGGTAATCGGTAAAACCAGCTTCTTTCAGTTCTTTGGTAAGTTCGAAATCAATCAGTTCATTCTCGCCCTCTAACTGTCTGCGTAAAACACTCAACCCATTATCAATAGCGTATTTCAACGGACTGTTGTTCCACGCCTCTGAAGCTTGATCCTGATGTAAAAACTGCTCAAGTCTTGCAGGTTCACCGTTATCCCACATTACCGTTTCTGCTTGAAACAACGGATGTAATGTCGGCCAGATCAGGCGCGCCCGTCGGATTGGTATTCCTACCGCCGTCATGCGGATACACATTGTTTCAAAGAGTTCAACAATGTCACATTTTCCGAGTGATTGGTCTATTAGCCATTCTTTTATGGGAGTGATAAGGGCGGCATGACTCATGGTTGTTGTATTTTCCTTTGTCAGCATTTTGAGGATTTAGCTGCAATTTGCCGGGTTGACCTGCAAATGTTTTCTATACATTTGATTTCTTTTTGCATTTTTCAAGAGTGTGCATTTTCGCACACTTTGCACAATTATTCCCAAAAACGACTTTTAACGATAGAAATTGCTGCTATTCTGGCAGGTCAGGGACTTATGGCCTTCTAAAGGCTTAATAATTTCGAAATTGTCCATGGGGCGGTATTTCGGAGAAATTGATTGAAGAAATAAATGGAGAGAAATCTCTTAAAATATGTCTGGAAGCACTCACGGCCCGACCAGCTGTGGATGCTTGTTGTTATTTTGGCCTCGATGCCAACCTATTTTCTGAGTCTCGAACTTCCAAAACGTATTGTTAATGACCCGATCCAGGGTAATGGTTTCGAAAATCCCGGCGATACAGGTCAATTCCTGCAGTTTTATATGCCCTTTGGAGAAAGCCTGTTTGGCGAACCGGTGATGTTATTTCAAGGGTTTGAGATGGAACGCGTGGGTTACCTGCTGGCGCTCTCTTTTTCATTTCTAGCTCTTGTGATGGCAAATGGCCTGTTCAAGCTTTACATCAATACATACAAGGGCCGGATGGGTGAACGTATTTTGAGGCGGTTGCGCTATGAACTGTTCGACCGTGTAATGCGCTACCCCCTTTCAAGGTTCAGACGTACGAAGCCTTCAGAAATCGCGAGCATGATCAAGGATGAAGTGGAACCAATGGGTGAGTTCATTGGTGATGCTTTCACCCAGCCTTTGTTTTTGGGAGGTCAGGCGCTTGTTGCTCTCCTGTTTATCATGCTTCAGAATTTCTGGCTCGGGATTGTTACCCTTATAGTGGTTTTGTTTCAGGCCTGGCTGATACCCATACTTCGCCGACGTCTTATTGAACTTGGAAAACAAAGACAAATTGCTGCTCGTCGTTTGGCGGGACGACTTGGTGAAATTGTTGAGGGAATTCAAGAAGCTCACACAAACGATACGACCAATCTAGAACGGGCGGAGATGAGCAACATCCTCGGCCGATTGTTTTTCATTCGTTTCGAACTGTTCCAACGAAAATTTTCAGTGAAGTTCATCAATAACCTGCTGATTCAGTTTCTCGCGTTCTTTTTCTACGCGGTAGGTGGTTATCTTGCGATCACGGGTCGTCTGGATATTGGTCAGTTAATCGGTGTGATTGTGGCCTATAAAGATTTGCCGGCACCGGTCAGGGGGTTGATCGACCATGATCAGAAACGCCTGACTGTTGAAGTCAGATATGGACAAATAATAGAGCAATTCACAGCTGATGAATTAAAAGACTCGGCCTTACAAAAAACACCGGACGGCAAAGTATCAGCAATCAGCAAAGGCTATGAAGTTTCCAAGCTTGGGGTTGTAGATGATACAGGTTCGAAGCTTTTGGAAAACGTTAGCGCTGATATCGGTGTTGATGAGCGAGTGGCAATTGTTGGTAATTTCAGCAGTGGGGCTGATGTTTTTGTAGGTGTTTTGGGCAATGTTATCCCATCAACATCTGGCAAAGTTTTATTGGATGATATCCAGATAGAGACTCAACCTGAGTATATCACCGGTAGACGTTTGAGTTATATTGATGGCAGTACATTTTTCCCGCAAGGCACCATTCTCGAGATTCTGACATACGTATTGAAAAACCAGCCGGTACGAGAAGCTGAAAGAGATACAGAAGAGCAAAAGAAATATGCATTTGAGAAGGTAGAACAGAAACGTTCTGCAAACTACCATTTGGATTTTGAAGCAGACTGGATCGACTATGAAAGGTTAGGTCTTGGAGATCAGGAAGAACTGACTGAAAGAATACGGGAGGTTCTAACTGAAGTTGATATGGAATCTGATGTTCGCGCACTGGGGTTGCGTGGGACTTTAGACCCTGACGTTTATCCGGAATTGGCCAATGCTATTCTTGAAGCGAGAAGTCGCTTCCGTGCCAGATTGCAAGAGTTGGGCTTTGACGAATTTGTTGAACCATTTGATCCCGCAACCTACAATAATCAATCATCCATTGGTGAAAACCTGTTGTTCGGAACGGCAACGGACAAGAGTTTTGAAGCAGACAACCTAGCTGATAATGAGATTGTGTTGTCTGTACTCAAAGAATCTCAGCTCGATGACGATCTCTATCAAATGGGTATCGAAGTAGCGCACACCACTGTGGAACTGTTTGGTGATCTTGATCCCGACAATCCGTTCTTTGACCAACTGACATATATGGACCCTGATGAATTGCCGGAATACAAAACTATTCTGGCCAGCATCTCGAACAAATCCAAGGAAGAAATTTCGAAAAAAGACAAAAAGATGATCATGAAACTTCCGCTTGCATATGTGGAAGAGCAAAATCGTCTCGGACTTCTGACAGATGACATGAAAAACCGATTATTGGAGGCCAGGAATAACTTAAGAGAGAAGTTGCTTGCTCTTCCTGATAGCCCAATCGCGTTTTACGAACCTGACACCTACAATTCGGCTGCATCGCTGCAAGAAAACGTGCTTCTTGGTCGTGTTTCCGCGAGCGTTGCTGAGGGCAATGAAAGGGTCTCACTTGCGATTAGAGAATTGCTCAATGAAATGAATTTGACCGATGACGTGTTCAGAATTGGTCTCACTTTCAATGTGGGCTCTGGTGGTAAACGTCTTTCGGAAATTCAGCGTCAGAAATTGCACCTTGCTCGGGCATTGCTGAAGCAGCCAGATATTTTGATTGTTAATCAGGGTTTGAACAATCTGGGTGCCAGAGAGCAAGGTGAAATCATCAATATGATTTTGGAGAAAAGCCGGACAGAAGGCGTGGCACCGAAAGGTGTCATATGGGCTCCGATCAGCCCTTCGTTTTCGGAGTTGTTTGATCGTGTTATAGTTCTCAATGACGGGGAAATTGTTGCTGATGCCTCTCCGGAAGAGTTGAGAAACACAAGTTCAGTCTATCAGGAACTGTTGGCTTAGTTGCAGGGTAAGGAGGTGAATGGAGAATGGCAACATTAAGTGAAGAAGTTGATATGCTGCGGAAAATCCCTCTGTTTGCGGGAATAGATCCGGGAAAACTGAAACTTCTTGCTTTCGCATCTGATCGCAAAACTTATAAAAGCGGTCAAGATTTGTTCAAGCAAGGCGATCCCGGTGATGCGGCATATGTGATTGTGGATGGGTCAGCGGATGTCATTATCGACACCGATGCTGGTGAAGTAGTAGTTGCGGAAGTGGGGTCCAACGAGTTCATAGGAGAAATTTCCATTTTATGTGAAGTGCCAAGAACCGCTACTGTTCGCTCTAGTTCGGATAATTTGGAAACCTTGAAGATCAAGAAAGAACACTTTGTTGGTTTGATAACACAGGTTCCTGATCTGGGTGTGGAAGTAATGCGGGAACTTGCATCCAGGCTGAGTAAAACGACCGCGGAACTGGGCGAAGCCAGACGCGAATTGTCTAACGCAAAAACTTGTTGAGTTGAGTACCAAATTGATAAATGACCTCTACTGCTGACCAAAAACAACTAGAAATAACCTTTTGGGGAACGCGGGGTACACTGCCCTCGCCTGGGAAGCAGTTTGAGCGTGCCGGAGGAAACACCAATTGTGTTTCTGTAAGGTGTGGCAATCATACTATTGTGTTCGATGCCGGCACAGGTGTGAGAGAGTTGGGACGCGAACTTGCTGCGAAGGACCCTGATCATCATCTGCATCTATTCCTGACACATGCCCATTATGATCATGTGGAAGGTATCCCATTCTTTGCTCCATTCTTTATTGAAGGTAGAAAAATAGATGTATATTGCGGTGAATTGGATGGCAGTCCTGACACTGAAGACACTGTAAAAAATCTGATGAGGCGACCCTATTTTCCAGTTAGTCCCGATGTTTTCACAGCTGATGTTAGTTACATTAACCTTGAAAAAAATGAAGGTTTTGAATTAGGAGGCGGGATTAAAATTTCTTCTACTCCGCTCAATCACCCTGGTGGTGCTACAGGTTACAGGATCGACTTCGGCGGCAAATCATTTGCTTGCATCACAGATACGGAGCATGTTCCCGGTACGCATGACGAGAATATTCTCAACATTATCGATGGTGTGGATGCTTTCATGTATGATTGTAGTTTGAAGGACATAGAATTTCCAAACTTTGTTGGGTACGGTCACTCTACCTATGAGGAGGCAATTCGCCTTCAGAAATTATCTTCTGCCGGGGACATACTTGCCACACATCACATGCCCTTCAGGCAAGATGTGGAATTGGATGAAATAGAGAAAAAAATGGGGCAATCAAATGAAAAGTTCAGGATAGCACGCGAGGGTGACAAGATTATCCTGTGACCTTACGGATTATTTATCAAAAAGTCTTGTTTGTAGCGAAACCAATCATTCAATTGTTACGTGACTTCGTCAAATAACGTAACTAGTTGTGGGAATTGCACAACAGAGCACTTGCTAAGAAGTTTTTCTGCAATAACTACAAGCCATAAACACAAATAAAAAAGGCATCTTCAACTAACATGAAAATTGCAATTATCGGTTCAGGCATTTCAGGAAATGCGGCAGCCTGGGCACTATCAAAAACGCATGAAGTAGTTGTTTACGAAAAAAGGGAGCGGCTCGGGGGACATTCAGCAACAGTCGATGTGGATTTTCAGGGTGGAAAGTTGCCAGTCGATACGGGTTTCATTGTCTATAATGAGCAAAACTACCCCAACCTTGTTCAGTTGTTCAGACATCTGGATGTGAAAACCAAGCCGACCGAGATGTCATTTTCTGTATCGTTGGATGGCGGGAAACTAGAGTGGTGTGGAACAAAACTCAAAGGGATTTTTGCGCAGCCCAGCAATCTTTTGTCGCCGGGCTTTCTGAAGATGCTTAGAGACATATTCCGGTTCAATAAGCGCGCCAGGATAGATTTAATGAACGGTGCCCTTTGTGGTTTGACCTTGGACGATTATCTGAAGAAGTCCGGTTTTTCAAATCGTCTGAAGAATGATTATCTTGTACCGATGACTTCAGCTATCTGGTCAACACCAAGTAAGAAGATGCTTGAGTTTCCAGCTGAAAGCCTCATTCACTTCATGAAGAATCACTCTCTTATGCAGACCAAGCGTCCCAAATGGAGAACCGTTGACGGTGGCAGTCGTGAGTATGTCCGCAAACTTACGCAAAATACCGATGCTGAATTCAGAACAGGGTGCGAAGTTGTTTCTGTAATTCGTGTCCCAGACGGCGTGATGGTTACAGACATAAATGGACATACCGAAAAGTTTGATCAGATCGTTATGGCATCGCACTCAGATCAGGCATTGAAAATGATTTCGGATGCATCTGAAACAGAAAGAGAGATCCTGTCCAGCGTTAAATATATTGCCAACGATGTATGGCTTCATCAGGATCCCGCTCTAATGCCAAGGCGAAAGAATGCCTGGGCAGCCTGGAATTATCTGGGTACGAAAAACTCAGATGATGAGCGCGATGTATCTGTCACCTATTGGATGAATGAGTTACAAACAATCAGAAAGGATTGCCCGCTGTTTGTTACGCTCAATCCGGTGAACAAACCGGATCAATCTCTTATTTTGAATCGGTTCAATTATTCCCACCCGCTTTTCAATGCATCAGCTATTGAAGCACAACAAAGAATGCACGAGATCCAGGGTACGGACAGGATCTGGTTCTGTGGAGCTTGGACAGCATTCGGTTTTCATGAAGACGGCTTAAATTCCGGACTGAATGTGGCTGAAGCTCTTGGCGGTGTTGTGCCATGGAGACAAAAGGACCAATTTGACATGGTTATTCATGCTGATAATCAAGTCCAACAGCCGGCGGTTGCCGCGGAGTGAGTCGTGTCGTTGAGCGTTCGAAGAGAAGCCGAAAACACAGAACCATTTGGTGATTCTGCTGCCCGCCTATATTTTGGCAATGTGATGCATGCGCGTCTCAAGCCAAAGAATCACCGTTTCAACTACAAGATCTTTTCTCTAGTCATAGATCTCGACAGATATGCCAAAGCGGATAGAACGAGCAAGCTGTTTTCGGTAAATCGGTCCAATCTGGTATCGTTTTTCGAAAAGGATCATGGACCCCGTGATGGTTCAAATCTGCGAAAACATGTGGAAACGCTTGTAAGTGAAGCTGGTGTGGAAAGACCGGAGCGGATTTTGTTGTGGTGCAATCCGCGAGTTTTCGGTTACACGTTTAATCCATTATCGATATTTTTCTGTTACGGTTCAGAAGGTGAACTGAGTTGCTTGGTTTATCAGGTGCATAACACATTTGGTGAGGATCACAGCTATGTTGCCAAGGTGACAGATGGTTCCCAGAATTTTGCCTCGATACGACAAACCGCACAGAAGTGTTTCTACGTATCACCCTTTCTGGATATGGGTCTGCGTTATGATTTCAGGATCCAGCCACCTGCCGATAAATTACGCATCAGAATTCTGGAACATGATGAAAGTGGTCCTATTCTATCTGCCACATTTTCGGGAGATTCACGGGAGTTATCCACCAAACAATTATGTTTTGGTGCACTAAAAACACTGGGATTATCTTTCAAAATCGTGGCCGGAATCCATTATGAGGCCCTTATTTTGTGGTTAAAGGGCATCAGATTGAGACCTCGCCCGGCGCCGCCGCAAAAGGTAAGTTTTCCATCACAAGTTGAAAAACTTGCGCCTGGCGAATAAAATAGACAGAGTTAAGAGTAAGAAATGTCAGACATAAATTACCAGGTTGATATGGGTGCAAGTGAATTTGGTGAATTGAATTTTGTTGATGCTGTGCGTATCACGAAAGAAAATTTTCGCGAGAAACGTGCAGAGCTACCCTTTTATGCGCGCATGATGTTCAAACTCTTCCTGCGAATTGAAAAGGGCGATCTATTTATACGTTTCCCCAATGGCAAGAGTGTAGAATTTCAGTCCGGTATGCCCGGGCCTGTGGCGAGAATTGTTTTGCATAACTGGCGGCTTCCAAAACGTGTCGCGCTGGGCGGAACGATCGGGGTGGCAGAGAGTTACATGGACAATGATTGGGACAGTCCAAACGTGACGGAAATGATGGAATTTTTCCTGGTCAATCGTTCGATTTACGGTGATGTGGCGAGTCAAAGCCCAATTATCAATCTCATTGAAACGATCCGGCATTGGTATAATCGGAACACAAAAAGTGGTTCCAAACGTAATATTTCTGCTCATTATGATCTGGGAAACAAGTTTTACGACCTTTGGCTAGACAAAAGCATGACTTATTCATCTGCCTTGTTCGCTGAGGGTGCAAATTCTCTAGAAGCTGCACAAGAGGCCAAATACCGAGCTCTGGCGAGAGATATGGGTGTAAAGGAGAACAGTCATATTCTGGAAATAGGCTGTGGCTGGGGTGGCTTTGCTGAATTTGTCGCACGTGAATTCAATGCGCGCGTCACAGGGATAACCATTTCACAGGAACAGCTTGCCTACGCCAGGGAGCGCATAAAAAAAGCCGGTTTGTCGGACAATGTGGAGTTCAAGTTCCAGGACTACAGGGATGAAACCGGGCAATATGATCATGTGGCATACAATGAAATGGTACAGGCAGTAAGGGTGCAGTATTTGCCGAATTA
>CAWUJF010000045.1:0-11877 GCA_963922405.1 uncultured Hyphomicrobiales bacterium
TCACCGATTTTTGCCATTCAAGGTCTGATGAGCGGACTTTATCGGTAACTGAATTTACTCGAAGTTAAAGTAGATTTGAAATTGCGCCATCATCTTGGCTCCATATCGAAGTCTATTTTGAAGAGCATTTAATTCATCAAGGACAATATCAAGACCAGAAGGTTGATCAATCGTTGGGTCTGGATTCTCACGTACAAAATTGATGATGGAATCACACCACATTAAACCGTCCGCGCAGTCATGCCACATGTCATACTCCTGTTTCCAGTTAACGCGGTACTCGCTTGGTGTAACTGAATTCATTGCATCATGTTCAGCACGACTAATACCGCTAAAGTCACCGTTAGGATTTGTGTCTTTTTCCCAGCATAACAGAGATTTCAATCCCAGATTTTTACACCTAATGTCGAAATCAGGACCAATCAGAGGAGAAAGGTCCAAGTAATCGTCATACTCTGATGGCATGGGTAAATCAAAGCGAATGAAAAATTCAGGCATAGCGTAAATTACTTCCGATAAAAGAGCTGTCAAACCAGATTCCTGAACAATCCTATATATTTTGAAAAGTGACACTGGACGAAAAGATGGAACGGCTAGTACAAACAAGCATACCTCTACAATGTCTTTGTTAATCCAACTTTTGCAAGTAAGGAAAAGTCAATTTGTGCAACTCCAAAATGGGTGTGATACATTAGCAATACCGTTTTCTAAGCATGGAGCTGCATTCATGAATACACCTCTCGACCAATGGAAGTCTGCAGTAGAACGCGGAGATGTGGCATCAGTTCGCGCATTGTTTGAGCAATACGGAGAATTGGCAGAAATGGTCAATGCGCAAGTTTTTGCGTTCGACAGTTCAGCTATCTTTGCAAGTCGAGACAATCTTGAGATGGTGGATTTGCTGTTGGAACATGGAGCTGACATAAATGCAAAGACTGGTTGGGAAGCTGGCGGATTCGGTATTCTTGAGGGAATTGATCCCCATTTGGCGAAACCGCTTATCGAACGTGGTGCACTCGTCGACATCTGGGCTGCCGTCAGCCTTGATGACATGGCGCGAGTCCGTGAGCTCATTGAGCAAGATCCAGACCTCGTGACAGCAGCTGGCGGTGACGGGGTACATCCACTTCACTATGCGCGAAGCGTGGCAATGGTCGAGTTTTTGATCGAAAAGGGAGCAAACATAAACGCTCGTTGTTTGGATCACGGATCAACGGCTTTACAATACCGTGTTCAAGACCAGAGCGTGGTGCGGTGTCTTTTAAAAAACGGTGCTGAGCCAGACGTTTTCATGGCTGCTTATTGGGGTGATGCTTCGCTTCTAGAGGCGTCCCTTGCAGCAGACGCTTCGTGCTGCGATGCTCTGATGGGAACGGGTGAATGGACCCATCTTGGGAAGGGAGATATTTACAAGTGGAAAATCGGACATGACGTAACCCCGGCCCAAGTTGCTCGATCTCGAGGCCACAATGATATCGCGGTACAAATTCTTCAGCTATCTTCCCTGGCGGCCCAGCTCCGAGACGCAATTTGGGGTAGCGATGAAGCAGTTGTCAGCTCGCTCATCAACGAACACCCAAATGCGGTTTCTGATTTAATCAAATGCGATTCAACGGCCATGTGCCGAGCCGCCTGGGAGAACAATGTGGGGGCTGTCGAAATACTCCTGCAACTTGGTTTTGATCCACACAAAACCGGTGTCCACGATTCAACGCCTTTAGACCGTGCCGCATTTCACGGCTATACAGGAGTGGTTGAATTATTGTTGGAGCGGGATCCAAACCCTCCGCTACTCCAGAAGAACGAATTCGGAGGAACTCCACTTGGAGCATGCCTGTTTGGCCTGAACAATGGATGGGACACGGGACATAAAAGAGACCACGTAGGATCAGTGCGTTTGTTGATTAAGGCAGGATCTGAGGTTACTGATTGGATGATAGGTGCAGGAAACGCGGAAACTGATCTGCTGATCAAAAAGCATCTCTCCAAAGACCAATAAGATCAAACAGCGGATGCTACTCTCGATCAGGCAGTAGGTAAACTTTAGAAAGCTTGCTCTTTAAGACTGAGCTAGTCGCTTATCATCCCTTTGGGCTCATACTTGACGTGGGAACGTCTTGATTATCATATCTTCGATGTTCAAAGCTCACGGCCCGGAGCGAACAATCAAATCCTGTGATAGTCAGGTCAAAACGGCTAGCAAATTAGAAATTGAACAAACCAGTGCCTTTTGACTAATTCCAATAGTTTCGCGGATCAAAATGGAGTCTAGTAATTCCGCCAACTGCCCAAGTGAGTAATATCTTCAGCGCCTTCTATTCCCTTTGCTTCCACTAAGAAACCGTGCACGTTCTTCCCGTTTTCAAGTTGTACTGTGCCGATGGAAAGTGGTGCAGGAATACCTGCCAGGAAATCGCCAACTTCTGGTTTTGGTAAGGCCCAAACTTCGAGTTCAATATTTGCTCCGTCCTCAATTCGCAGTAAGCCGGGCCGCTGGGGTGGGCCGTCTGCGAGTGCATATAGGCGATAGTTGGATGTGGTTTTTGTTGAGTCAAGCAGTCGTCCACCACGCGAAGTCAATTCGTGATTTAGCGCCATGCCAGACATGTGTGCGCCGCAAACCGCCAAGGCAATTTCATTTGAATTTAGTGGCACGATTTCAGGTTCAATTGTCTCACCAGTAAATACTGCTGCAATGCTTGCTATTTTTGCGTCTTGCCCGCTTTTCGCCAGGAGAGTTATTGAACTTGGTCGACCATCGCTCCGTGGTTCTGCAGGAAAAGAAATACCACACATGTTGAGCAGATTCACAAAATTTGTGTAGGTTCCAAGATTAGAATTTGGTGTTATCGGATCAGCTTCGAGGTCAGCAACTGTATAGAACGTGGGAATCGTAGGCACGCAAAGCATATCTATGCCATCCATTATGAGCTGGGCGGTCTTTTCCAGTTCTTTCAAGCGGTACATGCCCCGGAATGAATCCGCAGCCGAAAGTTTCTCTGCAACCTCAATCACTTTCCTGGTTGTTGGGTGAATAGCATTTGGGTTTTTCAGCATTAGATTTTCAATCACAGTGTATCGTTCTGCTACCCAAGCGCCATCATAGAGCATATTGGCGATATCATAGAAAGTAGTGAAATCGAGCTCAATAATTTTTGCGCCAAGATCTGCCAAGCGTTTTAGATTTACATTGAAACTAGCAGCCTGAGCCTCATCACCAAAAAAAATTCGTGTGGCTTCATTTGGAACGCCAATGGTTGGTAAGGTAGGGTTAGCGTTCAGTTGACCTAAAGAAATGGCTTTGGAATAGGCATCTGTTTCGTCGGGGGCACAAACAACTCTAAATACCTCAAATGCATCTGAAACAGTTGTCGCGAAGATTGAGACGGTGTCGAGTGTACGGCAAGCAGGCACAACACCTGTTGCGGAAAGCGCACCCAAAGAAGGTTTGAGGCCGACAATATCGTTAAGTGCAGCTGGTATTCGTCCTGATCCTGCAGTGTCGGTACCTAGCGAAAAAGGCACAAAACCATGCCCAACCGCAACGGCCGATCCGCTCGACGAACCGCCTGGGATAATTTCAGGATCTACTGCATTGCGCGGAACACCGTAGGGAGAGCGCACACCTACAAGGCCAGTTGCGAATTGGTCAAGATTGGCTTTGCCAATTACCAATGCCCCTGCTGCGCGTAACCGTGCAACTGCAAAAGCATCTTTGTTGGGAGTGTAAGCGTAATCTGGGCATGCGGCGGTTGTAGGAATGTTCGCTACGTCAATATTGTCTTTCACTACAAATGGGATGCCCCACAGTGGCATCAAGTCACAAGGTGCAGCAAGTGCTTCCGTTTCAATCAATAGGTCCTCAATTGGGCGCAGATGTATGAAAATCGCCGGATCGTCAATTGCCTGTATCCTACGATAGACCTCCCGTAGAATATCTGAAGGCTTCGCACCTTGTGCATAAGCTGTTCTAACGGTGCTTAGAGTTAGAGGGCAGGATTGATCCATTTTGTATTCTTTCCAGTTCAGACAGCAACAGGATTTGGAGGCTGTGGGGCAGCCTCAATAAGTTCGCGTGTATAGGGGTGTTTCGGTTTATCCATTATTTGAGCAGTTGGTCCACGATCAACGATCTCACCTTGTTTCATTACAAGCACTTCATCGCAAAGGAGTCTAACTACGTTAAGGTCATGGCTCACAAAGAGGTATGACATGCCCAATTGCGCGCGTAAGTCTACTAACAGATTTAGGACGATAGCTTGTATGGATACATCTAGCGCTGCTGTGGGCTCGTCGAGAATAAGAAGCTTCGGCTCAAGTGCAATTGCACGGGCAATGCCGACACGCGCCTTTTGCCCACCGGATAATTGATGTGGAAAACGGCTTAACAATGGCTGTGGCAAGCCGACGAGGTTGGCCAGCTCTGAAACCCGCGATGCAAGTTTAACCCCGCGCATACCGTCAATCCGTGCCAGCGGTTCTGCGATTGCAGATTGCGCGGTATCGCGTGGGTTTAAACTGTCCGTTGCATCCTGGAATACCATTTGTATCTCGCGTCGTAATGGATGTCTCATAAAGCTGGATGCCGGGCTTGATGCGATATCCTCGCTATCAAAAAGAATACTGCCCGAGCTTGGGTCCTGCAAACGCACCAGCATTTCCGATGTTGTGGACTTACCGCTGCCGGATTCACCGACAAGACCCAAAGACTGTCCACTCTTAACATCAAAAGAAACACCTTTCACCGCATGTACCGGCCCGGATTTGCTGGAGAATGTTTTGACTAGATCTCGCACTTGAAGAATCGGACGATCATGCACTTCATGGGTTAGTTCCGCTGTTCGGCTTTCAGGTGGCAGCAGGTTTCTAATTGAAGCACCAATGCGTGGCGTGGCGTCCACAAGCTTTCTGGTGTATGCTTGTTGAGGGTCTGTGAAGAGTTTTTCAGGCACGTCTTCCTCTATGATAACGCCGTCTTTCATCACTGCTATGCGGTCGCAATATTGCGATGCCAAACCTAAGTCATGGGTGATTAGGATCATGCCCATGCCCCGTGCCTTTGTCAGATCACCAACCAGATCCATAACCGCTTTCTGCGTGGTAATATCAAGTCCGGTAGTGGGTTCATCTGCGATCAGTAGCTTGGGATTGCATGCAAGTGCTATTGCTATGACAATTCGCTGACACATGCCTCCTGATAATTCGAAAGGATAAGCCTCATATCGAGCCGATGCTTCGTTAATGTTTACAGCTTCCAATGCGGCGATTGCCTTTTCCTTCGCATCATGTCTAGTTGCTTGTGCATGACGGATGAGCACGTCCTCTATCTGATGTCCTACCCGGCGGATTGGATTAAGCGCTGCACGCGGGTTTTGAAAAATCATAGAGATTTCCCGCCCACGAATATCACACATATCGTTCTCAGAAGTTTCTCGTAGATCAACACCACTATAGACGACTTCGCCAGAGCGAATTTCTCCGCCAGTATCCAGAATCCGCATGAGTGCGTAAGATGTCACGGATTTACCCGACCCACTCTCGCCGACGATTCCAAGGGTTTCACCTTTCCCCACATTCAATGAAACCCCGCGGACTGCATTGACCTCACCCTTGCGGGTTTGGAAAGCCACCGATAGATCTTTTATCGAAAGCATTGTTTATGTCCTTTTTCGCGGGTCAACTATGTCGCGTAAACCATCACCCAAAAGATTGAAGGTAAAGACTGCGAGCATCAGCCAAAGTCCCGGAAAGACAGCTAGCCACCATTCGCCAGACACAATAAAGTTAGCGCCTTCGGCTACCATAATTCCCCACTCTGGTGTGGGTGGGCGCACACCTAGGCCTATAAAACTTAAGCCCGCCGCGTTTAATATTGCCCAACCTAGGTTTAGTGATATCTGGACCATCATGGGGGGCAGTGCATTCGGAAAGATGTGGAAGGCAAGCACACGTATATCGCTGTTACCTGAGAGTTTAGCAGCCTGGGCGAAACCAGCATTACGGCGGATATTTACCTCCGCCCGGACCAAGCGCGCATAAAACGGAATATTTATAATTGCCGTGGCGTAGATTATGTTTTCGACGGTATTACCGAGTGCTGCAACCACGCCCATCGCCAACACAAACAGTGGAAAAGCCATTATGGTGTCTAGAATTCTGTTCAACACCGCGTCCAACCAACCACCCCAATAGCCAGCAATAGAGCCAAGTATGGAGCCAATGATAAAGCTTAATGCCACCGCGGCTACAGAGATGGTTAGGTCAAGTCTGGTTGCTACTATCACCCGACTGAAAACATCACGCCCCAAATTGTCTGTGCCAAACCAGTGATCCCAGCTTGGCGGTTCAAGTGCCCGAGTGGCGTTCGTGGCTAACGGATCAAACGGCACAAAAGAGGGCCCAAAAAAGGCGCAGCCTAAAAAGAAAGCGAGCATACCAAAGGCCAGCATGGTGACAGGATTATCACGCAAGACATAGGCAATATGACCAAAGGTCGTATCGCCTTTTCTTGAGGTATTTCCAGATTGGGATGCGATTATATCGGCCATTATTTTAAACCGATGCGGGGATCAATCAACGCATAAGCGATGTCAATTATTAGGTTCAACGCCACAAACAAAAGAGCCATTGAGAGGACAAACCCCTGCACGGCAGCATAGTCTGACACAACAAGTGCCTCTACAGCATATGAACCGATGCCGGGCCATGCAAACACCTTTTCAACCAATACGTTGGCCCCCAGGGTAAATGAAAAAACCATTCCGAGGGTAGTTACAACTGGTAAAAGAGCATTTCGGAATGCATAGCCGTATAGCACTTTACGGCTACTTAGTCCTGCTGCTCTTGCTGTTCGGATGAAATCAGACGAGAGTACTGATAGCATAGCTGCTCGTGTAATACGGGCGATTGGTGCAAGTGTAAAAAGTGCCAGAGTTATCGACGGCAAGATTAGTTGCTTAAGCGCTCCAAACCAAGTCTCCCAATCCCCGGCAATTGCTGCATCAATCAGATAAAAGCCGGTAATGTGCGGAGGCGAAAGGTAAATAAAGTCGAGCCTTCCCAAAGGAGAAGGGGCAATTCCCGCGAGATAATAAAACACATAAATTAAGACAATGCCTGTAAAGAAAGTGGGCATGGAGACCCCAGCTGTTACAAGAATTCGGCAAAGGTGGTCGACCCATGTGCCGGGCCTTGTTGCTGCCAAAACACCCAACGGAATGGCAATTGCACAGGAGAGCAAAAGCGCTACAAGTGTCAACTCAAGGGAAGCCGGGAGCCGGGCTTGGAGATCGGTCATTACCGGTTGGCCAGTGGTAAGCGAAGTACCAAGGTCGCCTTGAGCCAGTTCACCCACATAATAGAAAAATTGCGTAATAATTGGTTTGTCGAGACCAAGGTCTTCGCGTATTTGAGCTATTGAAGCCTCATCGGCTGCTGGGCCGGCAAAATAAGCGGCTGGGTCACCTGGGAGAGCGCGTGTCAGCAAAAAAGAGATCACCACAACGCCGATAATGACAGGAAGAGCCTGGGCCAACCGACCCAGGATCATATTAGTTCGTCCGGCCATGTGCTTCTCTAGACCGATGTCAAAGGACGGACGTCAAGCTGCCTGTGGAACCAAAATTCATAGCCAGCCGCACCATTCATCGCCACGTTGAGCGCTGGTTGCCACAGCGGAATACGTGGTAGATCCTCGAATGCAATTTCAAACATACGTTTGATGTTTGGTGCATAAGCAGGGTCATCCATAGGGATATGCAGCGTGTCGTCCACCAGTTTCTCAATTTCTTCATTGAGATAATTTGATGAGTTGAACAGATGTCCATTCTTGTAGGCCCAGAAGAAATAATAATCCGGAGTGTTAAGCCATCCACCGAAGTTTTCAAGATGAAGGGGCAAACGCTTATCAACAAGTGCCGCCGTGCGCCAATTGGCTCCGGGTATTTTTTCGATTTCTGTCTTGATGCCAATTTCACCAAAAGCTTCCTGAAGCAGAAGCGCTGTAGGTTCCATCCAATCTGCAAGGCCAAGGCTAATTGAAATCGGTACTTCAAATCCGGAAGCGAAACCTGATGCAGCCATATGTTCCTTGGCTTTAGCCATATCTGTTGTATATGGCGATTTACGTGGCCAGGCTATATCGCTGATCTCTGCGTCGCCACCCCACATCGGTGCACCACGTCCATAGGCTGCCGTCTGGAAGATTGCTTCGTAAGGGATTGCGTATGCAAGTGCCTTACGTACATTAGCATCTTTGAAAGGTTCGAAATTAAAGTTTGGGCAAAGGCAGTGAATGCAGTTTTCTATCGGTGTTGAATAAACATCAACTCCGTCCAATGCATCAAGTTCAGCGGCATCTTTATTTGGTATGTTAAAGGACATTTGCACATCCCCACGCTCAATTAACGCACGGCGTGTTGCAGGGCTAGGCACTTCACGCACAATAACGCGCTCAAAACTTGGCTTGTTGCCACCGACCCAGGTATCGTTGCGCTCATATACCAATTGCTGCCCCTGATCCCATCTTGAAACCTTAAAAGCACCAGAACCAGCAGGTGTTGTATGTAAGTATTCCATGGCCCATGGGTCATCATCTGTCGCGTTCGCTTTGGCGACTTCCGAATTGATGATAAATGGAACTGGCACAGCAAGATCCGGTAAGGTAAGTTTTGAAGGCTTATCAAGCTTGATTACAAATGTCTCTTCATCCACCGCTTCAAATTGCTCAGGACGCACGAGCCCACCCGCTTTCATCTGTACGGTGGGGAATCCACCGGCTGAAACGGCGCGGTCATAGGACCATTTGACGTCAGCGGCGGTGACCTTCCGCCCATCCCAGAAAGTGGCGTCTGATTTGATTTTGAAAGTCATGATCAAACCGTCTTCAGAAATCGTCCAGCTTTCTGCAAGCTCAGGTTCAATAACTGAGTAGTCATATGACAAGCCGCCGCCCGGCGCGTCTTTTGTCCCAAAACTGACAAGACGGTCGTAACAATTTACAGCCACTTGATAAGAAGCGCGGTTTGTACCTGTACGGTGTAGGTCAAGGCTGTTAATCGTCTGGCCAGAAACAACAACGATTGTGCCACCTGATGCTGCACGCGCAGGCATCATTTTCAAAAATGGTAGCATTGCTGCACTCATTGTGCCGCCTGTTAATTTCAGAAAGGTTCTGCGGGAAGTGTCCGTCATGGGATGTCCTTTGCCGATAAAAAGAAAACTTGGAAAACTATTGCACTGGCAACCGCTGCAAACAAATGCTAAATACGTAGTGCTGTGCTGCATAATTTGCAGCGTGACCAGCTATAATTGGGCTTAGTTTATGCGTCACCTGATCATTTATGAGATGATTGAAGCCGTACACCGTTACGGTTCGATCCGGAAAGCTGCTGAAGACTGCAACATTACTTCTTCGGCACTAAATCGTAGAATACAAGCCTTTGAAGCAGAGTTTGGCTCAGAGATATTTGAACGTGTGCCACAAGGTATGCGGTTAAATGCGGCAGGAGAACTGTTACTTCAGTTCATTAGGCAGCAACAGCATGAACTGTCACGAGTAAATAGCCAAGTGGCGGACCTATCGGGTGTTAGACGTGGTCATGTTAAAATCGCTTGTTCTCAAGCCCTTATTCCATATTTCTTACCATATGAAATCTCAAAATACCGTTCCGAATTTCCTGATGTAACCTTCAGTGTGAATGTACGTGATCGGATTGAGGCGGAACAGGCACTGCTGAATTTTGAAAGCGATATCGCACTTGTATTCGAGCCTGCACATATGGTGACCTTTGAAATAATCCATGCCGTACACCAGCCTGTTACGGCAGTAATGTCTGCAGATCATCCCCTTGCCCATCGTGAAACCCTTCGCCTTAGGGAATGTATAGAATACGATCTTGTGCTACCTGCCAAGCAATTTGGCGTGCGTATGTTGCTGGAAGCTGCAGCTAGTCGTCTGGGTCGAAAACTTGAACCGGTTTTGGAAACAGAATCTTTTGATATGGTACGCCATTTTCCAGCTTATTCTCAGGCGATAGGTTTCCAAATTCCTGTGGGTCTAAATAGGTCAGCCCGTACTGATATGGCTTATGTGCCAATCTCTGAAAAAGATGTTTCAGGCGGAGAGCTCTACCTTGGACATCTGAAAGGAAGGGCATTGCCAGTCGCAGCGCTTAAGTTTGCAAACCAAGTCGCAGCTGCTTTGTCGAACTAGCCGTAACGGCCCATTGTCTGTTTGCCACCTTAAGCGGATTACATTCAATAGAAGCATATCTGTACATACCCACTTAGCCCCACAGGAATTTGAAGGTTATTCGCCAGTTTGACCTTACTGTAACTGACCAGTACCCCTGCCTGTTCCCCACCAATGGGTGAAGACGAAAAGTAGCAAGATCCATATCTTCAATATCCTGAGCTGCTTCCAGTACAGAAAGAATATCTCCAACTTTTTTCAATCCTCTCTTTTACTACATGGCTTCTAGCTTCTCAAACAACGTCTCGTTGGTACAGCTGGCACGCATGAACGCTTCATTTTCTGTCTCCTCATCATCTGCAGATTTTGGTACTGGAGTTACTGTAGCAATTTTTGTTTGAACGTTTATAAGTGCTGTAGCAATTTCTGATCTTGTCTCTTCACAGACTGGCTCTGTTGCAATGGCTTGCTCCGCAGAATTTGTAAACTGCAACGCTGCTGCTTTCACATCAGGCATATTAGTAGCTTCTGCTAAGACTTCTGTTTTCGGCTCAGTAGGTGCTGTCATTGCTTTGGGTTGAACCCTTGTAATCGGTAGGGCTTCTGGAAGTGGCAGATCGCCCTTTTGATGTTCGAAAGCTTTCTTGAACACCTTGTCTTCGTAATAGCGGATCTTCTGTAAACGCAGTGGTGGTTCACCGATCAACAATACGATTTCCTCATTATTCGGTAACAGACGTATTTCCTCTGGCCGTATGAGGCGTGAACCTTCTTCACGCTCCTGAATATTGTACCCGGAAAACAGGTCATTGGTGGCCCAGGATTTACTTCGTGATTTTCGAGTAAAATCTCCAATAGCTTTTGAGATGTATTGCGGCGTATCCGCATCAGCTGTCGCCATGAACACCTGTACTCCGCAGTTACCCAGGAAGTTCTCTTTTCCTGAAGGACCGTAAACCTCAGTGAGATTGGACAGGTTTTGAACCACAAACATGAACCGACCACCGAAGCCAGCAAGCGTTGTGACCGCCGTTTCAATTAAACTCATTTTTCCAAGTGACTTGAACTCATCGAGCAGAAACAGGACCTCAAACACATCGTCTTTTTCTGGAAGACGACTTTGCAACGTGCTTATCATTTGCTGAAACAGCAAACGCATCAATGGAGACAGGACAACAATGTCATTAGCATTGACACAAAGATAAATTGAACATGGGTCGCTTCGCAGTGTTCGGATATTGAAGTCTGAAGTCTCGGTTGCTGCCTGCACCAGCGGATCCGCCCATAGGTTCAATCCACCATCTCCGAGCACTGAAGTATACGATGTGATGATCTTCAGATCATTGCCAGCCATATTATCAAAAATGCGCCGTGCTTCTTCTGACTGGCTCTCAATTGCTAACCTGGTGAACACATCTGACTTGTCGCCAGGTTGCGAGAACAAATTGTAGATAGAACCAACTGTAGGTGTTCCCCTCTCAATGACGCAGACAACGCCAGCTGCAAATAGATCTCTTGCACCTTCCAGGAACCCTTCTGCACTCTTATTCTTTGCTGTAATTAAATTGACAGACAATCGCCGCGCTTCAGTGAACTGCCTTGCTTTGGGCAGAGATACGATATCGTCAATCGGATTATATCGATGTGTGATACCTTTCTCATCAAGCGGGTTGAATTTGAAGACC
>CAWUJF010000046.1:0-11869 GCA_963922405.1 uncultured Hyphomicrobiales bacterium
GAACCATGACGAAGATATGGTCCATGAGGATCTGGGAGAAGCATTTCTTGAAAGCTATTTTGACGAAGAGGTAACTCAGCCGGTTAAACTGCATGTGGATGCGAAGCGGTATCTCTGTGCAACGGACGAAACCTATTTTTCAAAACTCTCTCCGGCATCAGTTCACAGCTTGAAATTGCAAGGCGGCCCGATGGATGAGGCTGAAGTTTCGCAGTTTGAAATGAATAAATACTACAAAGAGGCCCTGCGTCTTCGTGTGTGGGATGATCTTGCAAAAGATCCGGAAATGAAAACAAACAAAATTGCGTATTACATGAAATTTGTAAAACAGAGTCTGGAAACGAGGAACCAGACTTAATCTCAAACAGAAGGAGATGATGCGGAAATGGCAGGTATATTTTTTGCTATTGTGGGTGCCAGTGGTGTTGGAAAAGATACACTTCTTGACGGTGCGAAGGCGCGGCTTGAGCATACCGGACAGTTTTATTTTCCAACCAGATTGATCACGAGACCGGAAGATGCTGGTGGAGAGGAACATCAAAGTATCTCCAGCGCTGAATATGTTCAAATGGTACGGGATGACAAGTTCAGCCTTTGGTGGTCAGCACATGAGATGCACTACGCTTTGCCCGACACGGTTTATGATAAACTGCGGTTTAACAATCATGTGGTTGCCAATATTTCCAGGCGAATGGTCGATGAAGCCGTGGACAAGTTTAACCAGGTGGAGGTTATCGAAATTACTGCGTCACCTGAAACTATCCGAAAACGTCTTTTATCAAGAGGACGGGAATCTGAGGCCGAAATTATGGTCAGACAATTGCGTGAGATAACTCCCAATTGGGCCGCAAAAGCGCACGTAACGTCGATCACAAATGATGGTTCAGTGAGTGAGGCGGTAGATCGGCTTATCCAGACCCTGATCAGTCTTGTAGATAAAAGCGCTCGACAAGCTCAAACGGCCTAATACCGTCAGGGTCGCCGAAAATACAGATTGTGTTAAGCGTAACGTCCTCTGTTGGAATTTTTCCTGTCAGAAGCGATTTGGCTTTTTCCAGGTCTTGGTTTTCCAGAGAAGATGTTAGCGTCATGTGAAACCTGAACGCGTTACCCACATACGGATAACCCCATGTTTCCAGATTTTCTTCCTGATCTGGTGAAAGATTTTTGCGTTTGTTGCGCTCAGCTTCATTTAGAGTTGCGCGGAATTCATCCAATTCTGTGACACATTGCCAGGCGAGATCCGAAACAGCTGAATGGTAGTTCTCGTCAACGCATAAGGCCAAGAAATTGCCGATCTGCTTGAGCTTTAATTGACCAAGGGAGATAGGCTTTAGTGTGCCGGTGAGGTTTGCCACAGCATTTCGGAAATCAGAATATTTTCTCCCATTTGCTAAACGCATTGGAGCTTTAAGCGTCGCATGAAACCCGTATCGTCTTGGACTATCAACATAAGGGGTTGGCGCTTCTTCAATAACTCCGGTTTCCGCGTCCAAGCCAAGCCACTCATAGGCAAAGTTTGCAAGCGCAGATCCTTTTTCAGGTGCAAAGTAGATGGCGTAACGTTGATGTTTTTCGAACAAGATAGGTTAAATGGTCCATTTACGTAGTTGCTGAGACAGAATGTCAATTAGAGTGATCGATACCACGATTATAATCATAATTGCAGCGGTTTCCGCATAAGCAAAACTGCGAATATTTTCAAATAAAAGCTGACCTATGCCACCGGCACCCACAATACCCAGTACTGCCGCTGAACGGACATTGGTTTCAAACCGATAGAGACCAAATGAAATCCACAATGGCATTACCTGGGGAATGACGCCGAAGATGATTTCCTGAAGTTTGCTGGCTCCTGTTGCTCTGATGCCTTCAACTGGACGCGGATCAATGGCTTCTACGGCTTCCGAGAATAGTTTCGCAACAACTCCGAGGTTATGAACAAACAAGGCCATTACCCCTGCGAACGGGCCAAGACCCACTGCAACAACGAAAAGCAGAGCAAAGACGATCTCGTTGATCGCACGACAAGCATCCATCAGACGGCGGACAGGCTGGACAATCCATATGGGACAGACATTGGATGAAGATAAAATTGCAAAGGGAATGCCAAACACAACTGCCAGAAAGGTTCCCCAAATTCCGATCTGAACGGTTACGATCATGTCTGCCAGATAAATATCCCAATCGCGGAAATTTGGTTTCAGAAAAGCGCTTGCAAATTGCGCCATATTGCTGGCATCGGTGAAGAGATTGATCCAGCGGAACATTTCAACAGGGTTCCAGCTCCACGCCAAGAGTATCGCTACAACACCCATGGTCACCCATTTTGCAGACCGTGACCAAAGCCCTTCCTGCGGAATTGTAACATCCTGGATATTGTTCTCAGCTTTGATGGTTTCGACACTCATGGTTTAAGCTTTCCCTGAAAATGAATTTTGAAAAGCCCGCTTCTGCGGTTTGCAAAAGCGGGCTCGTATAGCCAAACCTCGGGGCGTTAGAGGCTCGGAACTTCTTTAGCGAGTTTGTTTACTTCGTCAGCTTTTTTCTGAAGCTCTGCGATTTTCTCATCTTTTTCAGCTTCGGAAAGCTTGTTGTCGCTTCTGATTTTGAGAATGTCTTTGTTAAATCCGAGCACACGGATCGGATAAAGCTGCGCGTCGGAAGACGGCTTGAACGGTGCCCACTGCAATTCTTTAAGAACCTTACGCTCTTCAGCGACTTCTTCAGGTGAACCGTTACGGCCATAAGTCATGAAAAATTTGTAGATCTTTGCTTTAGCAGTGTCATCAAGGTCTTTGCGCCAAACAATTGGGTCTGAAGGAATAAGCGGTGACTGCCAGATTACTTTCAGTTTTTTGAAAGCTTCCGGATCTGTTTTTTCCAGACGACGCATGTTTTCAGTATTGTTTGCAGCAACGTCAACCAGCTTGTTGGCAGCAGAAAGCGCGTTAGCTTGGTGGTTAGCGTTACGAACGGTCTTAAAGCATTCAGATGGGTTCACATTGTTTTCAGCAAAAATATAAGTTGTAGGAACAAGGAAGCCTGAAGTGGAGTTCGGGTCACCAATTCCGAAGTTCAAGGTACCATCGCACTTGAGAACATCTTTTACAGATTCAAGCGGGCTGTCTTTATGTGTAACGAGCAATGACCAATAACCAGGATTGCCATCGCTATCTACAGTTTGAGCGAAAACCTCCCCACCGGAACGATCAACTGCTTCCATGGCAGATTTGTTGCCGTACCATGCAACTTGAACTTTATCGAAACGCATGCCTTCGATGATACCGGCGTAGTCAGGTGCAAAGAATGCATTGATCTTAATACCAGTCTGTTCTTCCATGTCATCCAGGAATGGTTGCCATGTTGTTTTCAGGTTACTGGAAGATTCGGTGGAAATAATTCCGAAATTGATTTCTTTTACTTCTTCAGCATAAGCAACAGAAGCTGTCAGGGTTCCTGCAGCAATCACTGTCGCGATAAGGCTTTGTTTCAACATTGAAGTCTCCTTTTTGAAAATAGCCATTGTCGATGTATTTCAAGACACTGCAGATGCAGCGTTCATCCCAGGTTCGAAGGTTTCCTGTTTGTCTGATTTGTTTTCACTTAAGCCAGGCAGGAAAAGTTCTTCACTTTCAGCCCCATAAAGGTCCCCCAGGAAGTCAGGTGTCAGAGCCTCTGATGGGCCGTCATAAACAACTTCTCCATTGCGCAATGCGATGGTTCGCGGGCAATAGTTCAATGCGTATTCAACCTGATGCAGGGAAACCAAAACCGTAATATTATCGCGGAAGTTCAACTCTTTGAGCGTATCCATGACCTTGCGTGCTGAAGACGGGTCAAGTGATGCGATTGGTTCATCAGCTATGAGGACTTTTGCACCTTGAACAAGCGTCCTGGCGATTGCCGCTCTTTGCTGTTGCCCACCTGAAAGTGTGGAACCACGCTGAAGAGCCTGAGCTCCTATGCCGACCCTGTTAAGCGCACGCATTGCTATGAGTTTTTGGGATTTGCTGAATAAGCCAAGATTGCCTTTCCAAGCGGGCATTTTGCCAAGGTTTCCAAGCAGCACATTTGTCAGAACTTTCAGTCTGCCAATGAGATTGAATTGCTGGAATACGACCCCAACGCTGGATCGCAGTTTTCGAGCACCCGGTGAAATTTTACCTGCGCTTTGCATCGTTTCACCAAATATCTTGATTTCTGATTGGCTCTCAGCATCGCCTTCAACCAAGCCAGCGATGTGTCGTAGCAGGGTGGATTTTCCTGAGCCAGATGCACCAATAAGAGCAACTATTTCGCCGTCTTCCACGTTGATGGAAACGTTTTTCAGCGCTTTATTGTTTGTTCCGAATGTCTTGGAAAGACCCTCGACTGTAACTGCTGAAGCCATTGCATGCCGCCGCCTGTTGTCACCCATTAGGCCGAGACGGTATTTAGCTTTTATGACAGTTCTTGAATGATTGGATGACAGTTCAATGACAATTGTGGAGAAACACAATTTTCAAAATATTTCTTCACACTTCTAGCCGTATTCCTATCTGGCCGTTAGATCGGCATATCAGGAACATTGGTTAAATAGTGATCAGTCAAATGATCTCAAAACGTGTCTGGATGAACGTCTATCCTGATTTTCACACCTAACTCTAAGCAGCTTGTTCTGCTATTGGCAAAGCCATCATAGATGAAGCCATCTCATCCAGATCTTGATAACTCACTGGACAGGCAGCGTTTTGAGACATGGAATGATTTGCATCGCTCTTCATTGCCTGGGAGAGTGTATCTTCAGAAACTCCGGAGCATACGGAAGGCAACTCTGCAGGGATCGAGCTGGCGCGCATTAAGCTCACAAATGCATCTGGCAGGCCTCCTGCTTGCGCGGGTCCACCCAGTGCTTGAGACGCAATTGCATAATTGTCTTCACCTTCTGGTCGAGAAACAAGATTGGGCAAACAAACCTCAAGGGCCAAGCCTGTTGCTAGTCCATGATGGATTGGTGCTAGCGATCCAAGTGCATGGCTCACATTGTGACCCATATGCGTGTTACAATTGTGCAATGCCAAGCCTGCCAACATGCTGGCCCAGAGTACCCGTCCACGTTGTTCTATATCGGCACCGTCTGCGACTACTTTAGGCAAGGCATCGGCGAGAGTTTGGAGTGCTTCCCGGCCATAAAGAATTCCAGCCGCATTTGTTGATTTTGCGGTCGATGCCTCCAGTGCGTGCGCAACGGCATCAATTCCGGTCCAGGCTGTCAAATGTGATGGAAGGCTTACTGTGAGCTCTGGATCCAGTACAGCGTGAGCGAACATCAATTCTTCACCCCAATACCAATTTTTAATGCCATCCACTGTTGAGACGATGGAGGTACGTGTGACTTCTGAACCTGTGCCAGCTGTGGTTGGAACTGCAATTGCTGGTAGACCGTTTTTAGGTAGTGGATTTGCGCTTAGGGCATAAGTCTTTGCTGGCGTATTGGAAGGTGCAATAGCTGCAACAAGTTTTGCTGCATCCATGGCCGCTCCACCGCCAATACCTACTACAAGTTTTGCTCCCGTTTCGCGGGCTTTTGAGCAAAGATCATCAATTAGAGTTTCTTTCGGTTCTCCCGCCACATCACCGGCAATCTCGCAGTGAATTCCCGCTTCAGAAAATCCATGGGATATGGGTTGCGTTAATCCAAGTTCTACCAGTGCAGCATCTGCCACCAACAGCACAGGGCCACCACCTAGTAAATTTGCAATTGCAGGAAGTTCCGAAACACGTCCAGCACCAAAAGTTATTGGAGGCACACGCCCCATATCCAAAGCTTTCATGAAAATTCCTTTATGCCTCACTCAGCGGTAATGGTTGAAACGGCCAGGGGAAACAATGCAATCATTTACAGGAAATCCTTGATCATCACACTTGTAACCAGAGCTTTTATCAACCTGCGTAATTTGTCTATTCTTTTTCGTCATAATCACGCGCTGCACGATAATGCAACAAGATTTTTTATAAAACATAGGGAAGATTTCGAGAAAGCCTGAGGCTGATTTCTCTGCGTAAATTTGCTGCCCGGCAGAAATTAATCACCATGCTTCAGGAACTGGTATTTCGATCCATTAATGATTGGATTGCAAACCGTTGGGGCGCGCGAGCGAAAAACGGTGTACCACAGCGGATGTAGCCTCTCTTATTCCATCAAACTCGAGAGTCTTTTTTGATCAGTGCGCCACACCGGGATTAAGAATGCCTTTAGGATCGAACTTGTTTCGAAGTCCTTCTTCCAGCATTTTAACAACAGCATTTTGTGGCTGAAGCATTGGAGCACCCTGCCCTTTTACCAAAGTTGCATGTCCATCAAATGTACCAAGCTTGTTACGAATATCAGTTCCGGCAGGTACAGCCATCCAAACCAGCCCACCTCCCCAGTCATAGCTCGCTTTAAGGTTGATGTTCTGATCAAGTAACTTCTTTACGATGATAGGTCCATCGGTTGGTTTGACAGATAACCGCCAAAGATCACCATCATGGTTTTGAAAATGCGTAACATCGCGAATTGATTTCCAGATTGGATCGGACTTAGTTTCCACTGACAAATTGTGTTCTTTAAACAGAGCTTTCATTTGCTCGGTGCGGTAAGCAACAGACTGTTCAAAACCTTCGATGCGCAAATAGGTTTTAGCACCCTCTTCGTCATTGACGTGTGCTGCACCGGTAACGTTATAGGGTGAACCCAATGCATCACAACATGCAGCTACAGCGGCACCGTCATCCAAACCGTGCAAAACCAGTGTGGCGGATGTTTCTGATTTTGGTAGCACCTTGAAAGATACCTCAGTGATCACACCTAACGTGCCATAACTGCCAGCCATCAGTTTAACTAGATCATAGCCGGTGACGTTTTTCATCACACGCCCACCATTTTTGATGATGTTACCAGCACCATCAATGAAGCGAACACCAATCAGGCTGTCGCGGCAGGCTCCTGCCTGGATGCGACGAGGACCGGATATATTACCGCTGACAACGCCGCCAATCGTAGGCGAGCCGTCCGTGCCAAGCAGAGTGCGATGGTCCATTGGTTCGAAGGGCAGTTCCTGTCCCTCAGCTTCAAGTACTGCTTCAATTTCAGCTACCGATGTTCCCGCCTTGGCAACGATCGTGAGTGCTCCAGGTTCGTAAAGACTGATGCCAGAAAGACCACTTGTAGAAATGGTTTCGGCTGCATTCACACGACCTTGGGTGATGCCTCTGGTTCCGGCTCCCTCAATACAAACGGGGTTTTGAGCTTCTGTGAGGAAGCTTGCCAATTCTGCTTCATTTTGTGGTGTCATGTTGGTCTGCGGCTTTCTGTGGCAGTCAAAGGAAACACTTTAGAAGCGTTTAACAGCCATTTTGGATCAAACACGTCTTTGACCTGCAACTGGGCTTCAATATCTTCCTGATTATACTGGTGATACATCAGATCACGCTTTTCAACGCCAACCCCATGTTCGCCGGTCAAACATCCGCCAACATCGACACAGAGTTTCAGGATTTCAGCGCCAAATTTCTCACATGTTTCAAGATCGCCAGGCTTGTTTGCATCAAACAAAATAAGCGGATGCATATTGCCGTCGCCTGCGTGGAACACGTTACCCACACGCAAACCATATTCTTCGGACAGTTCACCAATACGGCGCAGCACTAGTGGAAGTTGCGATACTGGGATTGTTCCATCAAGGCACATATAATCGCTAATTTGGCCTATCGCACCAAAAGCGGATTTCCGACCAAGCCAGATTTTCGCGCTTTCCTCTGCTGATTTGCTCGAACGCAACTCAATCGGGTTGTGCTTTCTGGCTATCGCCTCGATTTTCTGTAGTTGATCATCGATTTCTGAATCAGAACCTTCAACCTCAACGATCAAAAGTGCATTTGCGTCCGGATATCCGGCGCCGGAAAAGCTCTCTGTAGTTTCGATGCAAAGCCTATCCATAAATTCAATTGCAACCGGTAATACACCTGCTTTGATGATATCTGCCACACAAGCACCAGCAACTTCATTTTCATCAAACGCTATCAACACTGGACGTGCACCTTCAGGCTTATGCAAAATCCTGAGTGTCGCTTCAGTTACGACGCCTAGCTGTCCCTCGGAACCGCAAATAACTCCGAGCAGATCGAGCCCGGCTGCATCAAGATGTGCACCGCCAATCTCGACCACTTCACCGTCCATCATCACCATTGTGACGCCCAGCAGATTGTTGGTTGTCACACCATATTTAAGACAATGGGCACCACCAGAATTCATCGCCACGTTTCCGGCAATCGCACAGGCAAGCTGGCTGGAGGGATCGGGGGCATAGAAAAAGTCATTTTCTTCCACAGCATCAGTAACGCTAAGGTTTGTACGTCCTGACTGAACTCGGATAAACCGGTTTTCATAATCTGTTTCCAGAACCTGGTTCATCCGGGCAATGCCGAGAATGACACAATCAGCGGTTGGCATGGCGCCACCAGCAAGTGATGTCCCTGCACCTCGAGGCACAACGGGAATATTCTCTTCATGACAAATTTTAAGGACTTCAGACACCTCTTGCGTAGTGCTTGGTAGCACTACGGCCATGGGAGGACAGCGATAAGCGGTCAACGCATCGCATTCATATGCAAACGTTTCCTCTTTATCATAAATTACCGCATCTTCAGCTAAGACCTGCTTGAGGCGGTTCACAATGTGCTCTTTCTTATCAAGCACAAAGTTACTGGGTTTTGGCATTTCCATAAACCGAGTACTCCTGTGTAATCTGCTTAAATTACAATATAGCGTGCAATTGCTAAAAGGGGCAGTTCAAATTTCAGAAAAACAGCTTTTCCCGTATTATCAAGAATTGAACTGATCCCAAATACAAAGTTCTCGAGCCTAAATACACTACTTTACAGGTTTTTGTCTCGAGTATTAAAGTCGCATACAAAGATCTGTTTTTGTGATGCTAGCGCAGTTTTACGCAATGCTCGCGAAATCCCCTCTGACCTTAAGAAAGACCCGCAATGAAACATGTGCTCGCCGGCGATTTGGAGACTTATTATCATGAGTTTGGCCCGTCTGAAGGCCCCACGGTTATTCTGCTACACGGATTTCCCTATGATCCTTGCTCTTATGATGATGTGGGTAAAATTTTTGCTCAGCAGGGTATCAGGAGCATCGTCCCCTATTTGCGTGGGTTTGGGCCCACTCGTTTCCTATCTGACGAAACACCGAGATCTGGCGAGCAAGCCGCGCTTGGTTACGATTTGCTGGCTTTGATGGATGCGCTTTCCATAAAACAACCGGTCCTCGCCGGCTATGATTGGGGTGGAAGAGCAGCCTGCATTGTTGCTGCACTCTGGCCGGATCGGGTGAAGGGTCTATTAAGTTGTGGTGTTGGTTACAATATTCAGGACATCAAAAATGCTAGCAACCCTGCGCCTCCAGAAGAGGAAATGCGTTACTGGTATATGTATTATTTCCATACTGAACGTGGTCGAAATGCTCTTGAAAACAATCGAAGAGAGTTCTGTCAGCATATATGGGAAATATGGTCAAGAAACTGGGCCTTTGATGATGAGACCTATGATCGGTCCGCTGCCTCTTTCGACAATCCGGATTTTGTAGAGATAGTCCTGCATTCATATCAACACAGATTTGGTGGGGTTTCGGGAGATCCAAAGTTCTCGGAGATTGAGCAAAAATTGTCAGCTCAGCCAAAAATTTCGGTTCCGACAATTGTTCTGCAGGGTGAAGACGATGGTGTGGATCCTCCTGAGAAAAATGATTTAGTTCGTGACAATTTTACCGGACCATATGAGCGGATAATACTTTCAAGGGTTGGGCATAATCCACCTCAGGAAGCACCCGACAAGTTTGCCGATCTGGTTATGAAATTGGTCGAGAGTGATTAGAGATGGTTTGCAGATAGAAGATCATCATTCAGGGACGCGGCGGCATTAGAACGATGCAATGCGTTTCCAGTGACGGCAAGTTGCTCCGACCCGTTTACCGTTTCAAACAAGAGACTTTAGATTTTGGTTGAATTGAAACAGGTCACTTTCTGCAAAGATATCTAAATCTATAAACCAAGCAGCGCCGGAGGTACCATGATGTTCAAACTCTATTATGCACCCGATAACGCATCACTTATTCTGCGCATGGCACTGGAGGAGGCAAAGCTTCCCTACGAAACAATTCTTCTGGACCGGAAAACGAAAGCGCAAAGAAAGCCTGAATATCTCGAGCTTAATCCTACCGGTTTAATACCAACCCTTGTTACCCCTCATGGGGCAATGGCAGAAACGGGTGCTTGCTTGCTCTGGCTCTGCGACACGTATAAAGACGCGGGTCTAGGTCCGTCGCCTCAAGATCCAGATCGAGGGGAATTTCTGCGGTGGTTGTTCTACCTTTCAAACACAGTACATGCCGATTTAATTCGCATATTTTATCCTCACCGCTTTGTGCCAGAAGAAACCATCCCGGTTCACTACACTATGATCAGTAAACTGCTGCTCGATCACATGGAAATTTTGGAGACAGCAGTTCAACAGAACCCTGCGATCTTTGCGCCGCCTTCAGCACTTTCACTTTACCTTGGCCCATTATTAAGATGGTCAGTCCTTTATCCATTTGAAGGTGAACGGTGGTTGGATCTAAGCAAATACCCTGCGATTAAAGAGTTGATACTTTCCTTGGAAACGCGTGCCAGCGTTAATGTGGCAGCAGCGGCAGAAGGTCTTGGTGAAGCTCCCTTTTCCAAACCAAAACTCCCAAATCCACCAGAAGGATCAGCTACTTAAAGGGTTTTGATAATACTTATTTTGAACAATATATCTGGAGCTGGATGGTGAGTAACAACGCTGTAACACGACCGCAAAACTACTTGCTCGGAGTTTCGCTGATCATTATCGCAGCGCTTACGATTTCAATTCAGGATTTGGTTTTTAAACTATTCAGTGGCGAGCTCACACTCTGGCAGATTTTCACATTGCGGGGCTTGTTCGCATTACCATTGCTCATTGCGGTGAGTTGGGTGCGGGGGAAAAATAAGGGATTGATTGGTACTGCATTTGGTAAGTGGGTGCTTCTACGTTCAGTGCTCATTACCACAACATTTCTTGCCTTCTACGCGGCCATTCCTTTTTTAAGCCTCTCTACTGTTGGCGCTGCAAATTACATTGCGCCAATCTTTGTTACGATACTCTCTGCCTACGTCATTAAAGAAGCCGTTGGGCCTTTTGGCTGGTTTGGGGTCATACTCGGATTTATCGGTGTTGCAGTTCTTCTTCAACCTGGTACGGATGCTTTTTCTCCCTGGGCTTTGCTTCCCATATTGGGTGCTGGCTTTTACGCACTCGCACACATAACGACCCGGGTGAAGTGTCAGAATGTCCCGTTAATGGCTATCTCATTTTCGCAGAACATGATCATGCTAACTGCTGGGATAATCATAAGTTTGCTTCTGATTACGTTTAAGCCTCAGGGCGGTCTGTTTGACGCTTATCCTTACATTTTTGGAACATGGTCAGAAGTTGATACTTCAGACTGGTTGGTGCTCCTTCTACTTGCAGGTTTTGCTGTCTTTATAGGAATGATCCTTGCAGGTGCGTATCAAGCGGCACCGCCATCAGTTGTTTCAACCTTTGAATACAGCTACATCCTCTTTGCGGTTATTTGGGATATCGCAATTTTTGGAACCACACCCAATGCTCTGTCTGTCACAGGAATGATCCTGATCGTTGTAGCTGGTTTAATGGTTTTGCGCAGACCTCAGAATTGACCCCGTAAATCCTTGTAATCCTAAAAATACACATATGGAAACTATTGAGTGATGACCAACCAGTCGGAAACAGTATTGCGTGTTTTTGAAGATAC
>CAWUJF010000047.1:0-11844 GCA_963922405.1 uncultured Hyphomicrobiales bacterium
TTGTTCGTGGAATTTGGATCAAGGCCAAGATGGGCAAGTGCCATCGGTATGATGTCTCCAGGAGAATCCAGGAACGAGACACCACATTTTGAAAGCTCTTTCATATGCTCGGGGTCGAATATCATATTCACTGACCCGATTGGTGCGTTTGGATATGTTTCTTTCACAAGCGCTTCATTGTAAGTAACGCCGTGTGTTCCCCACATATAGGGAATAAAATGTTTGTTCTCTGGATCCCAGTCGCTGGCAAGTTGCGCCATGATTTCTGGATCCATATGTTTCAGATTATCAAGTTTTGATTTATCGAGTGGTGCTACAATGCCAGCCTTGATCAATCGTGCTGTATCACTGCCAGCATGGCTTACAACGTCATAACCACTGCTACCGGCTAGCAGTTTCGCGTCAATAGACTCCGCTGAATCATAGGTGTCGTATATGACTTTGATACCAAACTCTTTTTCGAAATTAGCGATAGTTTCTTCGCCAATATATTCACCCCAGTTTGTAACTTTTAAAACTCTGTCTTCTGCAAATGCAGTACCAATTAACATGGCGCCGATTGCTGTGGCACATGCTAACACTTTCATTTCATTAAAGATTTTCATTTTGTTGGAACCTCCCTTGGATCTCACATTCTAATAGAACAGGCTTTTTGAATAAAAATCCAATCAAAACGGCGAAATCGCACGCACCAATACAAACGAAGCACTGTGAGGAATGAGTGAATTGTTGCACTCCAAAATGACTGTTGACTATCTGAACGTTCAGTCAGAAGATAAGCAAGCTTAGAAGACAGTGTCAAGCATCTAACCTTAGATGCTTTTAGTGGTGAGGTTGGATGTGATGGCAATTTTACGGTTTGAAGCAAACGGTCCTGCTGACCAGGGTCTTGTGCCGTTAGAGCTTAGTTCAGAAGATTTCCAGTCAGACCTGCCTCAACAAGAATGGCATATCTATTTTCAAGATGACACTCTTGGATTGACCGTAGGTGTCTGGACTACCACAAGCATGCAAGAAGCCTTCGGACCTTATCCGGGAGATGAGTTTATGCATCTTCTAGAGGGCAACGTCGCCCTTTTGGATGGCGATAATAACCAAACCGTTGTGAACACCGGGGAAACCTTCGTGGTTAGCAACGGTATACCGGTTAGTTGGAAGCAGGATGGTTTTTGTCGAAAATTCTTCATGACTTTTTACTCTCCTGAGAAACAGCCTCAGTCTAGAAAGAAGTTTCACGAAGGCATCAGTATTTTGCGTGAAAATGAGTTGGAGCATGAACTCACTGAAACGAAAAATAGCCAAGGTGTATCCCAGCGGGAAGCAGAAGTATTTACAAACGAAGCCGGCAACATGAATGCGGGCATGTGGGAAACGGAAGCGATCGAAACTCCTATGGAACCTTTCCCGGTTCATGAATTTGTACAAATGATCAGCGGTGAAGTGGTCATTACCGATGGCGAAGGTGTAGCCCACTCGTTTTCTGCGGGAGATTGTTTTTTTATTCCTGCAGGAACAATCTGTTCATGGAAATCTGATGCAGCTTTCAGAAAATTCTACTGCAATCTCGAACCTCACGAAACAGCTTGAGTGGGGTTGGCAAGATGATTCACATGCTGAGCAGATTTGACTTGAAGCCAGGAACTGAGCTGCAGAGTTTCGCAAGCGACTACTATGGATTTTTTGAACGTGCAAAGGAGTTGGATCTTGCTGTTTCCACCGGCAAGATTGGTCGACGGGTTTCAGACACACCGATGGATACTGATGCTGAAGACGCGCAGGAATATTATGTCATCATGAGTTTTCGTGACCGAGAGCAACTGGATCGCGCTTATGACTACATGGATAGCGAAATCAAGGATGCAGAAACCCGCAAACCGCATTCAGCGGTAAAACACATTGTTCGCAATTCAGTATTCACATGTTGGCAGGACTAATTGGAAACGGCTTTGGTACGCAAGAAATGGCTTTAAACTCGATCAACCTCAGCTTCAATAGCGTTCGCCTTCAATTCAGTCCACTTAGCGACGACGACTTGCAACTTGGTTTAGAGCTTTGGACTGATCCTGAAATAACTAAGTTTGTCGGTGGACCTCGCACCATAGAAGAATTGACCCAAGATCACCACAAATACATCAGACGTTGTGCTGGTGGCGCCATTGGGGTCTGGACACTAACCCCACTTGGTTCAGATGATCAGATCGGTACATGTATTCTTTTACCAATGCCCATTGAGGAAGATGATACAGATTGGGACCTCGTTGTGGGTGACGGTTTACCTGATGCCCCTATAGAAGTTGGATATATTTTAAAAAAATCTGCGTGGGGAAAGGGTTACGCCACTGAAGCGTGCACCCGAATGATCGATTTTGGATTTGAGAACACAGAGCTTGAGGAAATTGTAGCATCGATTGACCGGAACAATATGGCTTCTGGAAACGTATTGATAAAAAGCGGTTTAAAGCCAGCAGGTGATCAGCTTTCTTATGGAGAAATCTGCCCTTTTTTCCGCATTACCCGGGATGATTGGAAGAAAAAACATGACCACTGAACCAAATCACAAAATCTTATTTGAACCAATTCAGATAGGTCCCAAGGTGACTAAGAACCGGTTTTATCAGGTGCCTCATTGCAATGGCATGGGTCATCGCTGGCCACGCACGATGGCAGAAATGAGAGGTGTAAAAGCTGAAGGCGGATGGGGTGTGGTTTGCACTGAGGAGTGTTCTATACACCTCACCAGTGATCTGACACCAGCAACACTCATGCGTTTATGGGATGATTCTGATCTTCCAGTCCATGAACTTATGGTCAACAAAGTCCACGAACACGGTGCACTTGCAGGAATTCAATTGGTGCACAATGGACAGTCAGTGAGCAACTACCTCACCAGAACACCATCTCTTGCCCCCTCGCCTACAGCGAATGAAACCGGTAATTCGACGCAGGCGCGTGGCATGGATAAGCAGGACATAAAAGAGCTACGCCGCTGGTTTAAGGAAGCTGCAATACGATCTAAGAAGGTGGGCTATGATATCGTTTATGTCTATGCGGCTCATGGCATAATGACCTTGCTTTATCAGTTTATGCTTAAACGGTTTAACCATCGAACTGATGAATATGGTGGTAGCCTGGAGAATAGAGTACGCCTCACGCGCGAAATTCTGGAAGATACAAAGGATGCAATCGGGCATGAATGTGCCGTCGCTTTTCGCTTTGCAGTCGATGAATTGCTTGGCGAAGATGGAATGCACGCGGCTGAAGCTGAAGACATTGTCGCCTCCTTGGCGGATCTTCCGGATCTTTGGGATGTGAATGTGGCAGATTGGGGAAATGACTCCCTGCCATCCCGATTTGGCAATGAAGGTTCTCAGGAAGACTATGTGAAGTTTGTTAAAACGGTTACTGACAAACCTGTTGTTGGTGTTGGCCGTTTCACATCACCCGACACGATGGTATCGCAGATTAAACGCGGAGTATTAGACCTAATCGGTGCAGCCAGACCTTCCATTGCAGATCCCTTCCTGCCAAGAAAAATTGAAGAAGGCCGCTCAGATGAAATCCGCGAATGTATCGGCTGTAACATGTGCACTTCCGGTGACTATGTGGCTTATCCTATGCGGTGTACACAAAACCCAACCATGGGTGAGGAATGGCGCAAAGGTTGGCATCCAGAAAAAATCCAACCAAAAATTTCTGATGACAGCGTTTTAATCGTTGGTGGTGGTCCTTCAGGTCTTGAAGCAAGTTTAGCCCTGTCGAACCGAAATTACGAAGTGACACTTGCTGATGCCAATTCAGAGTTTGGAGGCAGGGTTTTACAAGAGACAGCTCTCAAACCGCTCAACCAATGGAAACGTGTGGCTGATCATCGAACATACTTGTTGTCTTCTCGCAGTAATGTGCAGGCGTTTACAAGCAGCGAACTAACTGCTGATGCGGTCCTTGAATTGGGCTGCAACCACGTGGCGATTGCAACCGGGTCCAAGTGGCGGACCGATTTTACAGGCATTCATCATCGCCACCCGATCCAAAATGTTCCTGAAGAAATGATTGCTCCACCGGAAATGGTGTTTGGCGGAGAAATACCAAAGGGTAAAGTTTTGATATTCGATGATGATCACTACTATATGGGGAGCGCAATTGCCGAGCATCTTGCCGCAGCTGGAAATGAGGTCACAATCGTAACACCAGCTTCTGAGGTTTCCAGTTGGAGCCACTACACTTTGGAGTTTGAGCATATTCAGGTCAAATTGCGAGAGTTGGGCGTCAAAATCATCCCAGGTCACGGGATAAAATCAATATCAAATGGCTCCGTAACGATTGAATGCGTCTATGTGGGAACGGAAATGCAGCTGGAAGCAGATTGGGTGGTTCCGGTAACGTCTCGCACCAGCGTTGATACGCTCTTTTGCGAACTTTCATCGCGACAGGAAGAGTGGCAGGATCACGGAGTAAAATCGATTACCAGAATTGGAGACAGTCTTGCACCTGGTACCATAGCAATGGCGGTTTATTCGGGGCATCAGTTTGCAAGAAATCTGGGAATGCCGGTCAATTCAGATCAGCCTTTCAAGCGGGAAAATGATTTTGAGATTTCCAAACGTTGGGAAGCTTTTGAAAATGTCTGAGATGATGAACACGGATAGCTGGTATAAATCCTCCTGTCATATAGACACATCACTTTGGGGAAAAACTGCGCCCAAACTGCCTGATCTGGAAGTGCTGAAAGGTGATGTCAAAACGGATGTTGCAATAGTTGGCGCGGGGTTCTGCGGTTTGTCTTCCGCTCTTCATCTTGCCGAAGCAGGTGTAAATGTCATAGTCGTTGATGCCCATGAACCAGGCTGGGGTGCATCAGGTCGAAACGGTGGACAGGTCATTCCCGGCCTGAAAATTCAACCTGATGAAATTGAAAAAAGGTTCGGTAAAGAACGGGGCAAAGCGATTGTTGAAACAGTTGGAGGTGCTCCACAACTTGTTTTTGATCTGATTGAGAAACACGGAATTGAGTGCGACTTGCGAAAGAGCGGCTGGATTCAGCTTGCTAAGGGGCCAGCTGGTGCGAGGACGACGGATGCCCATGTGGATCAGTGGGGACGGCGTGGTGTGGGACTGGAAGAACTCAGAAGTTCTGATATTGAGGTCAAGGTGGGTACAAGTTCCTACGAAAGTGGATTTATTGATGACAGAGGTGGAAATCTTCACCCCCTAAAATATGCACGAGGCCTTGCAAATGCATGCATAAAACTGGGCGTGAAGATTTATCGTGATAGTCCGTCACATGGTGTCAAAAGGGTGAACGAAAAATGGCTCGTGGAAACTGAAGCGGGTAGTATATCTGCAGATAAGGTTCTGGTATGTACCAATGGATACACGGGAAATATGTTACCGGGTCTTTCTGACTCAATCGTTCCTGTTCTAACCGGCGTTGTAGCGACTGACCCACTTTCGGATAATCTGAAAAACAGGATACTGCCTGATCGTCAGGGTGCTGCTGACACACAAAGGCTCTTATCGTGGTTTGGAATAGACCGAGAAGATCGTCTAATTTTTGGCAGTAGAATAAACAGCCAAAGAGAGTTGATTGACGAAAAGAATTTTACTTTTGGCATAAGACGGTTGAGAGAAATATTCCCTGAGGTTTCTGATCTTAAGCTTCAACATCTGTGGACCGGTAGAGTTGCTTTGACACTTGATCACGTCCCTCATATCCACAAACTTGGTGAAGGGCTTTATAGCGGCTTAGGCTTTAACGGTCGTGGAGTAGCCATGGCAACAATGTTCGGTAAAATTCTTGCAAGTCATTGCATTGGTGGGGCTGCTCACAAAGAATTCTTACCCTTATCGCCTGTCCCCAAGGTGCCATTTAGCCGGTTTCGCGGACAGGGAATAGCAGTAGCGCTTACATGGAAACGCATGATGGATACGCTGCAACCCTAGTCCGAATTTGTTTAGACATTTGAGAAAATCTGACCAGAAAAGACGAGTAGAGAGATGAGAGACATTCAGATACCAAAAGACTGGAACCGTAAGGGACTACCGGGCTGGAGTTATCACAGTCCGGCACTTCTGGAACTTGAGATCGAAGAAGTGTTCAAGAGCCACTGGCAAATTGTGTGTCATGTCTCGGATGTCCCGGAAGCGGGTAGTTTTTACACATTCGATATGTGTGGTGAACGGGCAATTGTCGTTCGAGATCAAAACAATGAGATTGGCGTTTTTCATAATATCTGTAGGCATCGTGGTTCACGTGTTGTTGCCCAGGAAAACGGGCGATGCAAGGGTGCATTGGTTTGCCCATTTCATGGATGGGTTTACAATCTTGACGGCACACTCAGGGGTGCTGCCCGGCCAGATTCCTTTCCGCAACTCGATAAGCATGAATTTGGTTTGCGACCAATTGAATACGAGATTTGGAATGGTCTGATTTTCATTCGCTTTAAAAAGGGCCCACAACCATCAGTCAATGAATTGCTGCAACCGTTTGCAGAAGAAATCGCACCCTACAATTTTGAAAATCGCGTACCCGTTTCCGAAATGTGGTCTCAGAGCATTCCTGTTAACTGGAAGTCAGTTCGGGACGTGGACAATGAAGGGTATCATGTGGCAATGGCCCATCCTGCTTTACAGGATCTTTACGGTAACAATTACATGGATGAACCTTATGTGGACGGAGTTTCCCGGTCATATGCGGAGTTTAATAATTCTGGTGGTAAACGTTGGGCTGTCCGAAACTATACCAAACTCTCAAAGCCAAATGATGGTTTGCCCGAGCACTTGCATAGAGCCTGGATTTATTACGGCCTTTTTCCGAACGCAGTTTTAGCGGTGACACCTGAAACGGTTCTGTTTTATCAGGAGTTTCCGACTTCCACCGGTCAGTCATTGTTGAGGGGTAATACCTACCGATACAAAACAGAAGACCGACAACAGCGTGCTGCGCGTTATCTAGCGAGCAGGATTGATCGGGAAACCGTGGAGGAGGATATTCAGCTCACAATTTGGTCAAATGAGTCCATGGCTTCAAAATCATTTGAGGGTTTCTACTTGTCCGATCTTGAATATGGCGTGCGAACTCATCACGATCATCTGCGAAAAATTCTGCCCATCTACAACGTTGAGATGCAACCTGATGAAAGTGAGATCACTGAACTTAACGCCTCGCTGGCCGGAAAATCATAATGTGTTTTAGAGGTCCCACAACGACTGAAGAGTTCCATTATCAGCGAACTCTTTTACTGTCGGCAATTGGTGGGAAAGGATCTGGATATGAACGATATTCTGCAGCCATGTATTTTCATAAGGGTGGCATAGTTTCCCCCGAATTGCTGGAAATATATCGACGTTGTTGCAAGCTGGACAATGAAGATCCGATAAAGCTCGCAATCCATGAAGGCATTGAAGTATTTCAGGAGTCTGATTTGAAAGAGTTGGAACAAGAGAAATCGTGAGCAGTTTACCCAACAACCCTGATGTTATTGTTATTGGTGCCGGGACATCAGGCTTATCGGCGGCAAAAGAGCTGAAATCAGCGGGGCTCGACACACTGGTTCTTGAATCCAGTGATCATGTGGGAGGACGGTGTATCACAGATACCACGACTTTCTCTGCCCCATTTGATCGGGGCGGGTCGTGGCTTCATTCTGCGGAGATCAATCCGCTCTCTGAAATAGCGAAGGCAAATGGGTTTGAGTTTCACAAAAAGCCATGGTCATGGAATTGGGTAACAATTGATGATTATGCATTAAACGACAAGGAAGTTGCCGAGTATACGGACTACCTGGATCTAATGTGGGACCGCATTGTCGAAGTGGGCAAGAAAGACAACACTGTCGATATTGCATCTATTTTGCCTGAATCTCGTTGGAGGGATACGGCGAAACTATTCATCGCTCAAATGTTAGGGGGAGACTATGACGTCACATCCCCTAAGGATATGGCAAACTACGCCGACTCAGATGGTGACTGGCTTGTGGGCGGTGGTCTTGGTGAGTTTATCAGATATCTGCATTCGGATGTGGATGTTGTATTGAATTGTGCCGTTTCAAAAATAGACTATTCGGGACCACTTATTCGTGTGGAAACACCAAAGGGTATTGTGGAAGCAAAGCATGTAATCCTGACTGTTTCTGTAGGCGTTCTTGCCGCAGAAAAAATCGAGTTTGTTCCTGCCCTTCCCAATTGGAAGTCGGAAGCTATTAACAAACTTCCAAACGGCCTCCTCAACAAAGTAGGTATTGAATTTGATCCAGACTGGAAAGAAGCCAGCGAAGGATTCGCCTTGGATTATCACACCGGTGGAGAAGAATATTGCAGCGTAGCATTTAGATTTTATGATTCTGAACTGGCAACAGGGTTTACAGCCGGTCGCTTTGCTGCCCGACTTGAAGCCGATGGGCCTGGTACTGCTACTGATTTTTGTATGGAGGCTCTGCGAGCAACCTTTGGCAATGATGTGACAAAATTTGTGCGCAAGACTTCAGAAACTCATTGGAACGGTAACACTCACACCTTTGGTTCCTACAGTTATGCTTTGCCAGGGTGTACAATCGCTAGAGAAACTTTAGCTAAGCCCCTGGATAAAAAGATATTTTTTGCCGGAGAAGCGACCATGCCAAATGCTTTTGCAACAGTTCATGGTGCATATTTGAGTGGCAAGGAAGCAGTAAAAAGACTGCTTGAAGTAAATGGTAATACAGAACAAAATCTTGCAACAGATCGGGAAGAGAACAGGGAATACCAATGACAGATTTGAATCCAATTGATGAGAAAGACAGACGCGTTGTTAACATTCATGCTGCTGAATACACGCCCTTTTACAGTGATGGTGTCGAGGATGGTTCGGTACTGCAGCTCAACGATTCCAATCGTTTGGGGACAGGCTTCCATATCTATCGAATGGCTCCTGGGGACACGACGGTTGCCCATGAGCATTTGAGTGATGAGGAGTTTCTGATGCTTGAAGGGGAATTGTTTGATCATGATGGTACGCGCTATGGTCCTGGTGATCTTGTTTGGCTTAGGAAGGGAACCAAGCATTATTCTCATTCACCAAAAGGATGTTTGATTGCCGTATATCTTGAGGGCGAAAAACCAATCTCCAACAAATCTTGAGCTAGTTGCACTCAATTAGCGAAAAGCCGCCTGAATGGGCGGCTTTTGCATTTCTAGTTTTGAAACAGAAGATGATTACGAGCCAGAAGGCAGAAGATCAGTGACCTCTTCACTTAATTCTTCTTGTAAGTCTTTCATATTGTCTGCATCACCTACAACAATGGATTCGATGCCATCATAAATAACCTGTGTGACGGCAAGGCCGTTGTCACCAGGATATGCCAACCAGTCGCGCAGCAGTGGCAGCTGGTCAACAGCTGTCTGCTTGTTCGGGTTGTTTTTGTAGAAGTCAGCAAGAATGATCTCGTTTGCAGCCTTGTTTGGTGGCATGTATCCGGTTGTACGTGCCACATCAGCAGCACCTTCACCTGATGTGATGAATTTCAACCATGCCCAAGCAGCTTCCTGAACTTTCGGATCGTCAGATGTGGAAGTTAGCATTGCGGCATTACCACCGGCTGGAAGGCCTTTAGGCGCACCATCAAAACCCGGGAAAGGACCTGTTTTCAGTTCAAAATCACCCTGAGAGCGCTCAACTGCGCCAAGTGCAGAAGTTGACCAGAACATCATTCCGATATCACCTGCAGAGAATGAAGAAAGGGCAGCTTTCCATTCAAGGTTCTGCATTTCACATTCACGGAAGATCATTTTCATGGTTTCAAGAGACTTGAGACCGGCATCACCGTCCATGTTGAACTTCGCGCCTTTGATGATTGGTTCGTCCTGAGACCACATCAACGCTTGTGCAAACCAGTTACCAGTAATGTTCCAGCCCCAGAAGATTGGGTTCTGTACGCCAGCTGCTTTAAGTGACTTACATGCTGCTACCACTTCGTTCCAATTTTTTGGAAGTTCCGTAATACCTGCTTTCTTCAGGATATCCATGTTGTAGTAGCCCACAGGAAGCGATACTGAGAATGGAAGGCCGTGAACTTTGCTGTCGAAAGTTGAAAGCTTCAACATGGCATCGTGATAGCCGTCCTTTTTGAAATCAGCTTCTTTTTCGATGAATGGCTCAAGCGACTTTGCAATACCTTTTTCAACAAGGATTTGCTGACGGTTTAGGCCTTGCATGGTGACATCAGGAAGTGTACCAGCTACTGCTTCACGAAGGATTGTGTTGGTACCGTCTTCGTAAGATTCATAAGTGGCGCGGAATTTCACTTCGATGTTTGGATGTGCCTCCTGGAACTTAGGCATAATCTTTTCATAGGTCACGTCAAAAAGGTGGCTGTAAGGGTAAGCGAATTCAATCGTTACCTTGTCTTCCGCAAAAGCAGAAATTGCGGTACCCAGTGAGAATACCGTTGCAAGTAGGATGCGTTTCATTTCTCGTCTCCTGTTTGTATTGGTGGGGGCTTTGGTAGAGTTGTTCAGACGAACCAAAGCTCCCGTTTTTACTCCCGCCTCCCTATGAGTACGGAAATCTGATAAATTCTATTTCATTCCTGATAGAGTGATGCCCTCGATGAACCGCCTTTGTGCAAGCATGAATGCCGCAATGAGAGGTATTACGATTATGGTTGCAGTTGCCATCATGGGCCCGAAGAAGGATCCATCCGCATCACCTTTAAACTCACGTAAACCCAGTGGTGGTGTGAATAGATCCCGAGATCCAGTCACCACAATCCGGGGCCAGAAATAGTCATTCCAGTGCGCTACAACCGAGAAGATCGCGAAAGCAAGCAATGCAGGAATGGCCGTCGGTAACATGACCCGCCAAACAATTGCGAATTCACTCATGCCATCCATACGGGCGGCATCCACGAGGTCATCTGGAACAGTCATGAAAAACTGGCGCATCAGAAAAATTCCAAACACGGATATCGTCCACGGAATGACAAGAGCGGCGTAGGTATTGGTTAACCCCGCTTTCGCCAACATTATGTAAAGCGGTAGGGCAATGGCATGGACCGGAATAAGCAGACAAAACAGCACCATCGAAAACACGAATTCCCGACCATAGAATTTGAGTTTGGCCAAGGCGTAAGCGGCCGGAAGAGCAACGAGTACTTGTATGAAGAAGATTGAGAAAGTGACAATTACACCGTTTAGCAGATAGCGCAGAAGCGGGGCTTCGGTGAAGGCTTTCTTGTAATTAAATACAACCGGACGCATGCTGCACTCGGCAGTGACCGTTTCGAGCAGTCTATTGCGTATTTCATTGTCAGAAAGATTTGGAAAATCCGGCTTTGCAGCAGCAATTGCATCCCGGTCCGGTTCGCGCAATTTCACGCAGCGTTCGTCCACCATTAATTCCTGTGCACCAAAAAACCCGCCTTCATTACGTTCGATTTCACCGGGAGATTTGAGGGAATAGCTCACCATAATGTAAAACGGCAAAAGCACGATAATGGCTCCGGCTATCAACACTAGATGTTTGATCAATTCCTCAAAGGTAATATTTCGCAAAGCAGACATCATGAGTAGTGCACCCTCCGCTCAACCAAATATCGTTGCACCAGGGTGAGGATCATTACGAACAGAAGGAACAACACGGTGATTGCAGCACCAATGCCAATGAGGTTTTGCTGAATTGCCTTTTCATAAATCGCAAACATCATCACATAGGCTGATTTTGAAGGTCCCCCACCCTGCGGGTAGAATGCCTCAATCGTGTCAAAAACCTGGAACGAACGAATGCAAGTAATGGTAACTACAAAGACTGTTGTGGGTCCGAGCATCGGCCAGGTAACCAGCCAGAATCGCTGCCAGGCATGACGTGCACCA
>CAWUJF010000048.1:0-11786 GCA_963922405.1 uncultured Hyphomicrobiales bacterium
GATGACAACTTTGAAATGTACGGAATGAATAGTATCTGAAGCACAAGATACAATACGCCGAGACCGATTATGGTATTCAAGCTGGTGATGAAATCTGTGATTACACCGGAGTAAAACAATGCGGCACTCAGTACCGCAATGAAAATTACCGGCAATAAAGGCATCAAAACAAACACGTAGAATGCCCGTCCATAGCTGCCATCAAAACTGAAACGCACATTCCGGTAGCTGGTCATTCGAGCGTTGAAAGCAATCGCTTTGTTGATCAGCCAGGGAAATGCCAGAAAATAAGGGATAAGAAGCGCCAGCGCTATGAATGGGGCCACCTCAGCCAAAACATTAAATATAACAAGTACCACAACTACAATGATACGCCCGATCAGGATCTGGATCGGCTTGGCGTGATATTCGAAATTATGCCCATCAAGCCATGTGTTCCCGTAAAAATAGCGTAAGCGCCGCACCTTCGCCCAAGCCGTATAGATACCAAGCGTAACAATGCTCAACAGTAGATTTACGATCCAAATTCCAAAGTATTCGCTGGCAGTTCCTTTGAAAGAAAAGCCCTTGCTTTCGGTCCGCCCAAGTTTTCCGAAGGTTGTTTGCATATTCGCGGATGCCATAATACATCCCCCCGTGTTTAAAAAAATAAATATAACTCAAACAGACTAATGGTTACTGATTCACTGTCTTAAGTCTATATCGTTTTGCGTAATCGTATACGTAGCTGTGAATACTATTTCATCCCCGGGTGCCAGAACATCCCAGACCCCATCAGATGCAGCATCGGTAGAATCTCCAGCAGGAACAGTGTCCACATCAAGGGTTTCATTGGCGGGAACAGGAACAGGACCAAGCCCGTCATGGGCGTCGCTCAAACTCACATTGTTTATTATCTGGTCACCATCATTTATGACCCGGTAGGTATAGGTGATCACCTGCCCTACCGCCACATTGGTTGTGTCGTCAGCAGTTTTGATCACTTGCAGTGAAGGCGTACCGTCAAACACAGTAATCGCGATATTATCCGTATCGGTAGCACCACCACCGCTTGCGGTAAACACGAGCGTTTCAGCACCGTCAAACGCCAGATTTGGAGTGTATACAAGACCATCCATCGCTGTGTTGATTTGTGCAGGTGTGCCGGTAAACGTAACCGTTGCGGTTCCATCAGCACCACCGGTTATGGTGACAGCGCCTGGAGATCCAAGGTTGATGATGCCGTTAGAAACGCTCAGCGTGACGGTGATGGTGGCCGATGTGTTTGTGGCGGTCTGCGGGGCATTTGCACCCGACAAGGTCAGCGAATTGTTTTCAAGCGTGCTTTGAGCGCCGGGTGATTGGGTAATTTCCTGAAACTCGATATCATCCCAGACGGCAATACCCGGTCCAAATCCGGAATCTGTTGTCTGTACGCCAAAGCCGATAGTCCGCGAACCACCCAGCAATACAGTTTCACCGGAAAGCGGCGTCGTCACCTGATTGGCATTGTTTACTGCTGGTAATCCGGCAACCAGACTACCATCCAGGGCAATACGAAAACTCGTCCCATCAATCACAGCAATTGGAAAGTCAAAGTCAGTGATGTCAGTGGAGGTATAACTGACGAGAGTATAGGTCAGAAAACCTGGATCCGGTGCGGTAAAGGTTTGGGAAGCAAAGGTTTGAAGGTTTGGCCCCGTGGTCGTTGGACCAATATCATTGCTGGTAGATGTGAGATTTCCACCAGTGAACACATTGCTATCGGTGGTTCCCGGAGAGACATCTGTCCAGCCGGTCGCGCCTGCACTAAAGTCACCATTGACCACTTGCGCTTTCGATAAACCCACCGAAAGTGTCAACAAGATTACAGTGACAATAGTCTTTAATACAAACCGCTGCTTCAAAACAAAAAGCCTCGTACTAACGCCCGCAGACGATCATACATTTAGCGCACGGCTAACGCCACATTCCGTTACGGAATTTTTTTGATTTCTGATTGTACTGATAGTGTGGGATTACCAGCTTCTGGCGACCCCGTCCCAGTCTATGAAACTGCCTGTTTGATCAAGGGTAAGATTTTCTGCAACTGACAGAATACCCGCCGCACTTTCAACCGGAGTGATATCCGCAGCAGAACCACCCATATCCGTCTGAACCCAGCCGGGATGCATCGCCACAACACTGACTCCATCAGCACGCAAATCTGTCGCAAGCCCTTGTGTTACCTTGTTTAATGCTGCCTTTGACGCCCGGTAGGCAATGCGATCAGACGTGGCAAATTCCATACGCCCCATCTTTGAGGAAATATTGATGATACGCGGATTATCGCTCTCTTTAAGCAAGGGAAGAAAGACCTGAGTGACACGTAGTGGCGCCAGAACATTCACTGCCATTGTGGTTGCAAAACCATCAAAATCCATATGGGTTGTGGACTGCTCAGCCGGGCCGATTATGCCTGCATTGTTTACCAAGATATCCACAGGAGAATGAAAAGCATTCGCCACTTTCTCAACTGCTTGATGATCAGTCACATCAAAATTGAGCACAGCCATCTGGGGTAATTTTTGCGCAAGCTCGCGCTGCGCCTCCACGGTCCTGACCGAACCCACAACATTCCAACCTTTTTCCAAAGACTGACGCGCCAGTTCAAAGCCAATCCCACGTCCTGCTCCGGTAATCAGTATGGTTGTCATTGTTCCTGCTTCAATTCCCCGACTGTGTATCCCAGGTGCGGTTTCGTGATGAAGGGCGCTTGGGTTTTTCCTTCAAGCCCCAACACATCGCCTTCCAGCACGAGTTGGTCCTGAAGCCACAATATTTCACCACCACGGCCACATGTCCATACATCACCAACCACATTTGTGAGCGGTTTCAACTCAGACGCCGGATATCTGAAACAGACAAAATCACTAGGGGTATTAGCATCTGAATCAACACCTGCTGCAAAGACTTCATTCTCATTGGTGATTTTCCACTCACCCTTTACGATCTGTGGAATGCCTGGATACCATAGATAGTTGGTTCCATCAGGCGCATTGAACGATGCCTGGGTGCCATGTTCCGGTGAGTATGAAATTGTCGTGGAGTTGGTAAGGCGTTTGCGCAGTTCCTCTTCGGGCACAGGTGTGCCAAGAACCTTGCGCCAGTTATGGTCCATGCATTTGCCAACAACATCGAAGGAGTCCAGCTCCGGATGCAGCGCCTTGCAGTTCAGGTCAATCTGCGGAACGGAGGAGAAAGCCCCCACACGATACTCTTCTGATGCCTGGTAAATGTTATTGGAAGTTTCAACCGCGTGTGTATTGCTCACGGCAATCAGTGCACCTGCGGCAACAAGACCAGCAATAGCCGGTTTCCAGCTTCTTTTCATTTCATACCCCTTACGCAACGAGTTGGGGTGATTTAACCTGAAAAGATTAAAAAAAGTGAAAAACTGCTGCTAAATCATTACGCTTCCATGCTGCGTCTAAGTTTCATGGCCGACAGGGTTTCATCAAGCTCCACATCATCATAAGTGAGGACGGTATCAATCTTCACATCGCGTTTCATGCGCGCTTCACCGGTAAGGCCCAAAGGCAGCATCTTTCCTTCAAGAGATGACGTCGATGGCCGCAATTGTCCTGCAACCGTGTAACCGCCCTCCCCATCGAGGATTTCTCCGGCAGCCAAATCACGCTTGGCAACAGCAACCACATCGCCACGGAACTCCTGTGCCACACCGGTTGCCTCTCCCCGCAACGCCACGCTGGCGACCGACATGCCCAACTCCAGACCAATCAAATGCCATTGCTTGTAGAGACACATGAAACGGCCGGTATCATCCGTTTTCACCTTGTATTCTTCAAGGCACTTCTTTTGATATTCAGTCTCCGCTTCAACTACCACAAACACACCCATGCGTATGTTATGATTGTATTCAGTTCCGTCCGGTTTCAGCCCATTGACCACTTCCACCATGCCAGAGTGTTCAAGCGCTCCACCTTGATTATGCGGTCGCATGAGTGAAGGAATATCGTCAATAGAACCAAGCGGATACGTCAAACCATTGGAGGGAACATCCAAGCCGCAGGCATTGGCAATTGCCGCACTTTCAATGGCAGGCTTGGTCCCATCCAGAAACGAGTTGAACATCTTAGGGTTCATGCGCCCGCGTTCGGCCACATCCCGGGGAACACCCCAGTGATCCCAGATTGTGTCAGGCGTAGAAAATCGGAATTCTGGCTTCCATTTGTGCCCCCGCCCGGCAGCCGCAACCTTGAAACCGCAAGTCCTCGCCCAATCCACAAGGTCACATGTCATGGCAGGTTGATCACCAAAGGCCATGGAATAGATAACACCCGCAGATTTAGCTTCCCGCGCAACAGCCAGTCCCGCAAATGAGTCCAACTCAACCGTTGCACTCACCACATGCTTTCCATTGGCAAACGCAGCCAGGATATGGTCCGCAGCAACCACCGGGTTTCCAGTCGCTTCCACGATGATGTCAATGGCCGGATGCTGGACAACAGCCTCATAGGAGTCACCTACGAACGTAGTACCATTGGCGGCAGCTGAATCGAGTGAATTGGCTGAATACTGTTCCTCACTCCAATGCACATTGGCGAGATTGGATTTGGCCTGTTCCACATTCAGATCAGCAATCCCCACAATATGGATAGCCGGGATACGAATTGCCTGCGACAGAAACATGGACCCGAACTTACACGCTCCAATCACTCCCACCCGGATCGGATTATTGGCGGATTGGCGGGAAAGGAGCATGGAATAGAGGGACATGGTTTACTTCCTGTTGAGTACTTCAGATGTGGGGAGCAACAATATCAGCTAAATCAACCACTGCAACTTGAAGCGTTTTCGAAGCAGTTGAACAGAAATTGATCGAAATTTGGCTATTGCGAGAATTTCCGGCCCAAAAGGTCAAATTGATTTCACATTCACCGGACCTAATTAAATAAATTGAAGCGATGAAAGGATGCCCAATGAAGAAATTTCTTGTGTCTACTGTCTCAGCTGCTGCGAGCACCTGCCTGCTTGCTGGTATTGCTTTTGCTGAAACAAATAAAACTGTCTCGGATACTGTAATCGAGGACCAGCGAAAAGCACTCGCCGCCTCCACACAAGGCGCGGGATTCGGCCCGCAATCCCCCCGTGATATCGATGCGGTTAGCGGTGACAACAGCCGTATCTTTCAGGCAGCGCCCGCGTTTACTGAAATGAACCTTTGCAACATTCATTTCCATGAAGGCGCAGAACATAAGGGCGGTGAATTCACCAAATATGCGGGAAATGGTGATGGCAAAGGTTATGGCACCGGATTTCTGTATACAGGGACACTCTCGGAAGCTGAGCTGAAACCACTGGATGAGCGTATTGGTGTCGGACTTCACGGCGAACTTTCTCCCGGTGACACAATCGAAATCCACTATGTTCACACCACAGCAAAGGTTAAACCAGGCCCGACGCTCGGATCCTGTTTGAGCGAAGCTATTAAAAACCCGCAATTGAGGGTGGAAGCACAGGTCTTTGTTCTGGTGAATGATGACAGTGCACAAGACTTCATCGAACTGACAAAAGTGGACAAAGTTAATGGCCTGCATCAAGCCGTAAACATTCCTTCAAACACCGGAATTCCGGTGCAATATGCAGGTTCTACGACCGGCCCAAGTTACAATGAAGCCGGTTCCCCTTTGCAGGTTTCCTGGAGTGTGCGTCCGGAAGTCATGAAGGTGAATATCAAATCCGTAGGCAAATGGTTAAAAGGCAACATCTTCGATGAAGATCACGCGCACGGAGTTCGTAACCTGGTGAAAAACCCGGATCTCTTGTCAAAAATTACGAACTAAATTCAAAGTGTTAAAAAATCCGGGTCAAGATTTGACCCGGATTGAGTTCACAAATCACCGCGTCAGGCGCTTGTACGTCACACGTTTCGGATTAACCGCGTCAGGTCCAAGACGACGTATCTTGTCCTGCTCGTAATCCTCAAAGTTACCTTCAAACCACTCCACATGGCTGTCGCCTTCAAAGGCCAGAATATGCGTTGCCAGACGGTCAAGGAACATCCGGTCGTGGCTGATGATCACAGCGCATCCTGCAAAGGCTTCGAGCGCATCTTCAAGAGCAGCCAGAGTTTCCGTATCAAGGTCGTTGGTCGGTTCGTCGAGCAGGATAACATTGCCACCGGATTTCAGCATCTTTGCCAGATGCACCCGGTTGCGTTGACCACCTGAAAGCGTACCAACCTTTTGCTGCTGATCCCCACCTTTAAAGTTGAAGCTTGAGCAATAAGCGCGGGAATTGACCTCGTGCTTACCCAATTTGATGATGTCATTGCCTTCAGAAATTTCTTCCCAGACGGTTTTATCGCCATTAAGCGCATCACGGCTCTGATCCACATAACCAAGGTCGACAGTATCACCAACCCGAATGGTTCCATCATCGGGTTCTTCCTGACCCGTAATCATCTTGAACAGTGTGGATTTTCCCGCACCGTTGGGCCCGATAACACCCACAATACCACCGGGAGGCAATTTGAACTCCAGATCATCAATCAGAAGTTTGTCGCCGTATCCTTTGCTCAGATCGTCTGCTTCGATCACCACGTCACCCAGGCGCTCACCCACAGGAATAACAATCTGGGCATTTTGTGGTGTTCTATCGTTCGCTGCCTTGACCAATTCGTCATAGGCCTTGATCCGCGCCTTGGATTTTGCCTGACGCGCCTTTGGTGAAGAAGCAATCCACTGGCTTTCTGAAGCAATAGCGCGCTGGCGAGCGGCTTCTTCCCGCCCCTCTTGAGCCATCCGTTTAGCTTTCGCATCAAGATAGGCAGAATAATTGCCTTCGTAAGGAATACCGCGGCCACGGTCGAGTTCCAGGATCCATCCCGTCACATTGTCCAGGAAGTAGCGATCGTGGGTAATCATCAACACTGAGCCCGGGTATTCGCGAAGATGCTTCTCAAGCCAGGCAATGGTTTCCGCGTCAAGGTGGTTGGTTGGTTCGTCAAGAAGCAGCAGGTCCGGCTGAGACAACAAAAGCTGGCAAAGGGCTACGCGGCGAATTTCACCACCGGAAAGGTTTTCAACGCTTGAATCTCCTGGAGGGCAACGAAGTGCCTCCATCGCCATCTCCACCTGACTGTCCAGATCCCAAAGGTTCTGCGCATCGATCTGATCCTGAAGCTGCGCCCCCTCTTCAGCGGTTTCGTCAGAATAGTTCATCATCAGTTCGTTGTACCGGTCGAGGATGGCCTTCTTGTCAGCCACACCTTCCATGACGTTTTCAGCAACGGTCTTGGATTTGTCGAGCTGCGGCTCCTGCGGTAGATATCCACAGCTTGCCCCTTCAGCAAGCCAGGCCTCACCCGTAAATTCCTTATCAAGACCAGCCATAATGCGCAGAACAGTGGATTTACCGGCACCGTTCGGCCCAAGAATCCCGATTTTAGCATCCGGATAGAATGAAAGATGTATATCCTCCAGAACTTTCTTAGAGCCATAACTCTTGGAAAGACCAGACATGTGGTAAATAAACTGGCGGGCCATTTGGCATTACTCCATTCTTGGGATAGGGAACACGAACCGGCCTTCGATTTACGCCTTGAACATTGAAAATTCAAGCGTAGTATTTGCGAAAGACATTTTGGGGGGAATAATGCGCGGGTCTATCATCACTATCATCGGTGCCACACTACTGGCAGCAGGCGCTGTAGGCCTTTATAACGCCTATTCCAGCGAAGAACCCCTGTCAGCTGCCATTTCCTGGGGTGGCTTAATTCTCGGCGCGATTATCACCATGTTAGGGCTAACCAAACGCGGTGATACCGAACCACCTGCTCCCGCCGTCGAAAAACCCGTTGATCCCCTAAAAGAGATGGAACCGTCAGACGGTGATCAGGGTCAGGTGGAAATTCGAGCGCTTGTCCAGTCCATGGGGGTTGTGGCAGTCGCAGACAAACGTATTCGCGACCAGGAAATCGCAGTGATTTCCAACATTCACGAACAAATGCTCGGCGTATCCATATCCGAGTTGGAAGTACGTGAAATTCTGTCAGAATTCGGCCCCGAATTCGATATCAAGGAACGCCTCACCAGGAACCGTAGCAAAATCAGCCCTTCCATGAAACGCGTCATAATTCAGTCATGCCACCTGGTCATGGTCAGTGATCTTGAGATCGTACATCAGGAAGAAAACCGCATTCAGGAAATCGGATCTGCTCTCGGGTTTTCCGAAAATGAAATAGAAGACATAATCGCTTCAGCAGGTGTTTGAAGCTACAATCTGCTGCAAAATTGCGGCGTATAAATACTAAAGCGATAGTTTAAGAAAATCAGATAATTTATTGAAATGTCGAATATCTCTGAAAGCATATATACCAGTCCCACCGGAGCACAGCTAAAGCTTTACGCAACAATATCCGTGCCCAACGCAAAAGGTGTTGTTCACATCGCCCATGGTATGTGTGAACATGCAAGGCGATACAAAAGGTTCATGAACCATCTGGCAGACAACGGATATCACGCTTATGCCCATGATCATCGCGGTCATGGTGAAACCAAGGCTGAAGGCTCCTTCCAGGGCAGTTTCGCCGAGAAAGACGGATGGAACCAGGTGCTGGCCGACATGGATGCGATAAACGATCACATCAAGTCGCTGCACAATAAACTGCCGATTATCGTGTTCGGTCATTCTATGGGATCGAGCTGCACCGGGGCATATGTGTTGAACCATCCTCACAAGGTTGATGGCGTTGCCATGTGGAATGGCTCCATGACAGGTTTTTTACCCAATCTGCTGGTGCAATTGCTCAAAGTCGAACGCATGTTCAAAGGTTCCGATGTGGCGAGCACTGTTGCCGATGGGCTGACTTTCCAAGCCTGGAACAAAGCGTTCAAACCCAACCGCACACAATCTGACTGGTTATCTTCAGATGAGGCGGAGGTCGACAAATATGTGGCCGATGCCAATTGCGGATTTCCCGCCACGATTGGTATGTGGATTGATCTGCTAACCGGCATGCGCGATTTGGCAAACGAAGACAAAATCGCAAAGCTTAAGCCGGATTTGCCGTTTCATATCCTTGCGGGCAAGTTGGACCCCTGCTCCACGCATGGCAAAGCCGCGGATCAAATGGCAGAAAGATTACGGAAGTCAGGTTTGACGGACATAACCAGTACAATTGTGCCTGATGCCCGTCACGAGACGCTTAACGAGACCAATCGCCAACAACGCATGAATGACTTCGTCAGTTGGCTGGACGCCCGCTTCGCAAATTAATCATTCAACCTTGACTGCAGGATCGTTGATCTCGCGCATCTGGCGTCTCTGTAGCTTTTTTTGATACTGGGTCTGCACCACATCCACCAATATCAGAACCACCAGCACGAAATAGAAGGTGGACTTGGACATGGCCTCAACCGGTTGATCCATAAGCTTGATATGAGCAAGATGCCCGCCTTCTGACACCAGCAATATACCAACAATGAAAAGAATAAAGAGGCCCAACACCTCATACATTCTGTTCTTCTTCAGGAATTCTGCCACACGGTCCGCCATGATAATCATCAGTGCGCCGGAAATGATGATTGCAATCGCCATCACTATGAACACGTCCGTCAGGGCAATGGCTGACAGAATGGAGTCGAATGAGAACACAAGATTCATGAGAATAATGGAAAAAATCACACTTCCAACGGACTTGTAGCCCGTCTCACTGTTGTCCCCTTCCAGTTGATGGACCGACAACATATGCATGATTTCCTTAACGGCCGTGTACATAATGAAGCCACCACCGAAAAGAACTATTAACGAATGGCCTGAAAAATCACCCTCCACAAAACCCTTATATTCCAGTTTAAACAGTGAATCCTGGAACAATCCGATGGCTTCTATCACCACAAACAGCAAAATAATCCGTAAAACGATCGCCATCCCGATCCCGAGCTGTCTCACGCGACGCTGACTTTCAGCCGGAGCCTTTTTCGATTCAATTGCCACGTACAAAAGATTGTCAAATCCAAGCACAGCCTGAAGCAAAACAAGCATTAACAACGTCAGAAAATTGTCGATCGTAAACAATTCCATCATGAAAAATTCCCATCACGTAACGTAAGAAAAACTCCGCATTTCAGTATTTGCACGAAGTCATGGTTACCCACAAGTTTAAAAATTATTCAAATACCAGCTTTCTGAAAGGGTTTGTTTACCACATGAGCCAAAACACCGTAATATATAGAGAAATATGCCTCTGAGACCCAAACGGTTAACAAATTCATTAAATCCCCTGAGCTATTGTCGGCAAAAATAAAATAATGAGAAAACTGTGCAGGGGAATCTCAAGTGACCGCGAAACTAATGATTATGGCTGGGCTTGCTGTCGCCTTCGGTGCGACAAGTTATGTCGGCGGAAACTACTATCTTGAAAGTCAGGCTGATGCGTTAACACAAGCGCGTCTCAACGAGTTGGAAAGCAACCGTACTGTTGTACAGGAGGTTGAGCTTGCCAAGGTTGTTGTTGCCAACGAAGAACTCAAGTTCGGACAGCTTTTGGAACCTGGCATGCTGAAAGTAATCGACTGGCCACAGAATGCATATCCCGAAGGCGCCTTCTCCTCCGTTGAGGATATGTTGAAAGATGGCGGCCGCCGCGTTCTGGACGGAATGTCTGTGGGTGAACCTGTCCTGCTCGGCAAGGTTAGCGGAAACGGTGCGAACGGTGGCTTGGCCGGCGTTATCGCAGAGGGCATGCGTGCGGTAACTATTCCTGTCGATACCATTAACGGTGTGGGTGGTTTCATTCTGCCCGGTGACCGCGTTGACATCATACTAACGCGTGAACAGCGTGTTGAACTTGCCAATGAGAGATCAAGAACTGAAACAGCGTCAAAGATCATTCTCGAGAACGTTAAGGTTCTCAGTGTGGACCAGGAAGCTGGTGACCGTTCAAACACAGCAGTTCTTGCGAATTCTGTAACTCTGGAAACAGACGCCAAAGGTGCCCAACGCATTGCGCTGGCACTCAACATTGGTTCGCTTTCATTACTATTGCGCAGTGCTGGTGACACAAGCAGCGCCGATGCAGGAGGTGTAAACGCCTCAAACATCGACGGTGATGACACCGACAGTTTCTTAAGTTTCGAAGAAGAAAAGCCAACAACTACTTCGGTAACTGTAATTGCCGGTAGAGCAATTACAAACTACGTGGTCGACATCGAAAACGTGGAAAATCAGCCTGTTAGGGCTAATGGGGCCGCTGGGCGCGTCATTTCTTCACAACCTAACCCTGCATTCGTGCCGCAAGAAGCCGAAACAGGTGAAGGTGAAAAAGTTGAAAAAAAAGCTAGCGAGTGAGCGACAGCATAACAATCGTAAACAATTGCAACTTGTTTACCGGATTGGGGGAAAGAATGATTAAATCTGCAACGAATTCTAAGTCGGTCATCGGGTCCGCATTGTTTGCACTGAGCCTGTTTACTGCCGCTGGTGCCATGCAATTGCCTGCAACAAAAGCAGCCATGGCTGAAAGCGGTGTTATTCACCTGACTTCTTCGTCACAGGCCAAGCTTGTCAAAGTAATTCGCGCAAAACCCAAGACGATCCGCATGGACCGGTCGTTCAGTGAGATTGTTGTGGGTGACCCATCAGTTGCCACTGTAAGCCCTCTTACCGACAGATCGTTTTACGTGATTGGTTCGAAACCCGGCACAACCGGCATCGCCATATACGACAACGCAACCAATATTGTCGGCGTTATGGATATTGAAGTAAGGGCAAATACTAAAGAGCTGAACACCACACTAAAC
>CAWUJF010000049.1:0-11780 GCA_963922405.1 uncultured Hyphomicrobiales bacterium
GGGTGCCGGCACTAACGAAATCATGGACGGAACTAGTTTGGTTGGTGATTGCATGATCAGTTAGTTAAGGTAATGGACCCGGGTCGAGAGTTACGATGGATGCGCCAGGCAACAGGCTTCAAGCGCAGCAAGACAATTGACAACCTCCATAGTCCACAAACGTGCCACGGGCAATTCGATTGTTCTGTGGTGTCGTATATTGTGGTTCAGCAATCAGGTTTGGAGCAGCACTTTGCTAACCTTTCAGGTTTCTGCTTATACACGCCAATCCAGAAGTTGCCGCTCAATCACACCGATAACAGCACTTACAATTACCCCCAATAATGAGAGTATGACCACACCTGCAAAGAGCCGCTCCAGATCATAAAGCGAACCGGCTTCAAGGATGTATGCACCAATTCCATATTCCGCACCCAGCATTTCTGCTGCGACCAGCAGTATGATAGCGATTGCCAGACTGATGCGAAGGCCGGAAAGAATGCCCGGCATTGCGCCCGGCAAAACGATTTTGCGAACAATCGAAAACCAACTCAGGCCAAAGCTTTGTCCCATACGAATAAGCGTGCGATCCACATTGTCCACCGCGCCATAGGTGGCAACAACCGTGGGAGTGAATGTACCGAACGCAATCAAGGCGTATTTCGATCCCTCACCAATCCCAAACCAGATAACAAACAAAGGCAGCAATGCGATTTTCGGGATCGGGAAAATTGCAGCAACCAGAGGCACCATGCCGGAACGAATATAGGAAAACAGCCCAATCAAGACACCAACGCTTATGCCAATGCTTGCCCCTATCGCTGCTCCGATAAACAGGCGGGACAGTGAAGGACCCAGATGCTTGAACAAAAGACCACTGTCGTAAAGCTGTTTAAAGGTATCAAGCACATCGGAAGGTTTCGGCAAGGTGAGAGCAGATATCCAACCGCTTCGGGTACCCCATTCTGCAAGAAGAATGAGAGCGACGAAAACCGTCACACCAACCCAGCGTCTGGGCTTGGGAGCAAAACCACCGCCACGAAATTTAACTGCTTGACCGGTTTCGTCTGTTTCTTGCTCAGACATGAAGCAACTCCGCATCTGCAGCACGGGCCTCTTCCCGCATCAACTGCCACAAATGTTTCTGATGCTGATCAAGATCAGCATCACCGAAATGGCGTTCCGCAAGTGGCTTGTCGATTGAAACAATTTCACGAATTTGTCCGGGGCGACGCGACAAAACCACAACCTTGTGTCCCAGGCGTACGGCTTCTGCCAGATTGTGGGTCACGTAAACCGCTGTGAAAGGTTTGCGGGTCCAAAGCCCCACAAGGTCATCCATAAGAAGTTCCCGGGTCTGGCTGTCGAGCGCTGACAGCGGTTCGTCCATCAGCATAACCGCTGGATTTACAGCAAGCGCACGTGCTATCGCGACCCGCTGCTTCATGCCACCAGAGAGTTGTTTGGGTAGTGCTTTTGCAAAATCAGAAAGACTGGTCCGTGCCAAAACGTCTTCAATGATTTCCTTTGCTGCAGCCCCTCGTATGCCATGATCTTCAAGCACCAGAGACACATTACCAGAAACAGTTCTCCACGGTAAAAGCGCGAAATCCTGAAAAATGAAGGTAAGAGGATTGAGACAGTCCGCAGGCGGCTCTCCAAGTTGCCGTACATATCCTGCATTGGGCCTTTCCAGCCCACCAATAAAGCGTAACAGAGTTGATTTACCGCAGCCTGATGGGCCAACGATGCATACAATCTGCCCGCTGGTGATCTCGAGACTTATGTCTCGCATAACCTCTGATGCACCGTAAGAGTGGCTGATGTTTTCGAGCCGTATATCCATCGCAGACCTGAAAGTCCCGGCACAATCACAAAAGGTATGCCGGGACAGGTTTCTGATTAACTGATTATTTTTACGTAAGATTGATCCACCAATTGGTCAATGCTCACATCCTTTGTAATCAAACCTTCAGACTTGAACCACCCTAGCTGATCTTTAACAGAGGCCAGATTAAGCGAAGCACCTTTGTTGAGACGCATGGTTCCATTGATGATGGAAGGTGCAGCTTTTTCACGTGGACGATCCGTATAAACATACTGATGAATAAGGTCGACCATCGTGTTCACACCATCATCGCCACCTGATTTGTCAATCATCGCGGCAGCATAGTCATCAACACCTTTCGAGAATCCGGCAAGAAAGCTCTCTGTAAGCCCACGTTCATCCTTTGCATTTTTTGCGGATGTGAATACGGTCGTGACCTGATAATTTGGAATATAGTCAGCTACGTTTCCAATGATATGGACCGCGCCACCTTTGGCGAGCGGCTTTGCGATATGAGGCACGATGGACCAACCATCAACCTGACCGGACTTCATGGCACCGATGATGGCGCCCACTTTCTGAAGTGGCGTGAAGGAAAGTTCGATACCCTCAGCAGCAGCCATTTTTGCTCCCATATAGTGGAATGAAGAGCCAGCCTGAGTAACGGCATATTTCTTTCCGTTGAGGTCTTTCAGCGTTTTCACACCGGCTTGGTAAGCAGCATCTGACACAAGATATTTCTGGCCATCTATCCCGGCTTCCTCACTCAGAGCACCGCCGATCACTTTGATCGCGCCTTTCTCCGCAAGTGAGATCAACCCACCGGAAATAGCCGTTACAGCATAGTCCACATCGCCGGAGGCAATGGCAACGGCCATGGGTTGGGCTGCCTGGAAAAACTCCAGTTCCACGTCAAGGCCCGCCTCTTCAAAATAGCCACGTTCCTTCGCAATAAAGCTGCCGGAGTGGGAGGTGAAACGAAGTGCTCCCACTTTAATCTTCTTGTTAGCTGAAATAGCTGGCATCGGGAAGGCCGATGCAGCAACAGTACCACCCATAAGGGCGAGTGTTTTACGGCGGTCTATCTTATTCATAATCTCCTCCAGAAATTTATGTTTTTACATCATATTCATTCACTTTAGGCCCGCTTCAATATCTTCAACGATCAACCTCGAAGCGGTTTCCTCATCCCGGGCCAGAACAGCATCAAGCAAAGACTTCTGCCTTTTCCTGCGTGCATCAAAATCAAGCCTGCCTTCGCGTAGCAAAGCCAGCATGAACCGGCGACTTTGGTCAAAAAACTTGCGTTGTAAATCAATTAGCCGCGGGCTCCCGCATGCATCGATTAATGCCAGTGCGAAATCGCTGCAGGCTTCATCCCATTGCAAGGCATTAAAGTCGTCGGGATCAGATGCGACCTGGTCTTCAGCTCTTTGCAATGCATGATGAGCAGCGATCACCCGCCCCTCCCAGGCAACGTCCCCATTTTCGATCGCTAACTGCACCGCAATCTTTTCAATTTCACCACGCACCAGAATAATGTCTCTTAAATCTTCTTCCGTTGCAGAGGTAACGCGAAATCCGCGTTGAGCAGTTGCTTCCACCAAGCCTTCAGCGCTCAGCAGACGTAGAGACTCACGCATAGAATGGTTTGATCCCCCATAAGTCTGGCGCAATGCTTCGATTTTCAGCTTTTGATCAGGCAGGAGTTTGCCAAACGATATGTCACGGCGAATTGCCGAAGCAAGCATGCTTACAATGGTTTCTTCGTCCGAACCTTTTCGCGAAAAAATCATAACCCATGCCTCCAAAATGTTGGAGATTTTTAATATTCTTCAATGAAAGAGTCAATGTTTGAGAATTATGCGCACACAGCGTTCGAGCCAGTGAACAAGTGGGAAAGTGTTGAAAAAAACATTCCCACAATAACCATCCACATCAGCAAAAACCCGTGATATTGGTGACATGAGCATCGGCTCGGATGATGTTCACAACCTGGAGGCAAATTCATTTCTATTTCCGCAAGCAAAACCGCGCTGGTGACCGGTTCAACCAGCGGCATCGGTAAAGAAATCGCCAGAACCCTGGCCAAGAGTGCCTGCAACCTCATCGTTCATGGTTTTGATAAAACTGATGTGGGCAGAGAGCTTTGCGAAGAAATGTTGAGCGCAGGGGCAGCGGACCTTCACCACATAAACATGGATCTTCTAGAAGATGGCGCGCCAAAAAAACTGATTGAAGAAGCCCGCAATCGATTTGGGCAAATCGACATCCTGGTCAACAATGCCGGCATTCAACATGTGGCTCCAATCACTGAACTGCCAAACCATGTGTGGAGGCAGATCATAGAGTTGAACCTCTCAGTCCCTTTCTTTCTGATCAAGGAAACCGTGGAACAAATGCGGGAAAACAACTGGGGCAGGATCATCAATATTTCTTCCGTTCATGGGTTGGTCGCAAGCCGGGATAAATCCGCATACGTGTCAGCCAAGCACGGCCTTATTGGCCTTACCAAGACGGTAGCTTTGGAAACGGCAGAAGACGCAATCACATGCAATGCCATTTGCCCCGGTTATGTGCAGGCCGGATTGGCTGAAACCCAATTGGCTGCCTATGCGGACAAGGAGAACATCACCGTAGAAGAAGCCGAAAGATCGTTTCTCGGCCTAAAACAACCCTCCGGCAAATTTGTTCAGCCTTCAGCCATAGGAGAACTGGTCGCATTTCTCTGCTCGCAAGCTGGCGATCAAATTACAGGATCATCCTTCACGCTCGATGGCGGATGGAGCGCACAGTAGGGGCAAGCTCCAACTGCTGATAGCTTCTGACCATATTAGTTTCCATCAATGGCTAACAGTTTGCTCGTTATACCATTGGCAAACCACGGATTATTCCCTTCAAATAGATCCCCGGAGAGCCCGTGTGCTTAACTCTCCGGGGCGCGGCTGCACATAAGAGGACTTTGTGGACGGTGTGTGGGGAACGTCCTGCCTCTTCCGCTTAACTTCATACTTTTCCGAAAGCACATCCGTGCTTTCGCCCGTTCACGGGCTGGCGCATCGGCTAATCGCCTATGCTTGCCCTGCCACGGAGGGCCGGAAGTGCCCTTGTGACATTCCCTTGCCGTATTGCACCACCCCTGCGTGGCAGAGCAAGGTTTTGCTGACTAAGCAAAACTGCAAGCTCGTGAACGCGCGCTCGTCGGATGACGAGCAAGGCCAAATAAAAAAGGCTTCTGGAGAACCAGAAGCCGGGGAGTTAGAAAATCGCCTACCGACGATCGCCATAGCCTTTAGGCCCGGAGGCCCTGGACATACGCCATAGCCTCCCCGACCAAATAAATTGTCCGAGGAGGTGCATTTTGCGGCTGCACCCGCCGTGGTAGGTGAGGTTTCTACGCCCCGGGGTTCGAACAAAACGAACCCTACGGAAACTATATGAGAGATGAATGGGAGTGGCAAGTGGCAACGGCAGGAATGCGGACGAAGCAAGGTTTCCTTATAAACTATCTGATGTCGGCTTCTCGGAATAGTCAGACCGACTAGCTTCTGAAAGATTGGATAAGATAGTCTGTGAATGCTTTGGCAGAAGGTTTCGCCTGCCGCCCACCTGCTAACACCGCATGAACTGAAACCAATCCGATCTCCCAGTCAGGAAACAGCCTAACGAGCTGACCGGTTTCAAGCTCTGCTTTGCAACCCCAATAGCTCGTTGTGATAATGCCCATACCGGCTACTGCCGCAGCAGTCGCAGCTTCATTTACCGAGACAGTTACGGGACTGTCGACCTTAACGGAAAGTGCTTTTCCGTTTTTGGAAAACTTCCAGCCTTGAGCACCTCGCCCCGAAGGCCCGAGTATAATTTTATGACTTGCCAGATCGGTCGGTGATTTCAGATTGCCGGCTCTTTCAAGATATGCAGGCGACGCCACTATCATTCGCCGGGTTTCCCCGATCTTTCGTGCAACCAATGTTGAATCTGCAAGCTCACCAAACCGAATTGCGACATCTATCGCCTGGTCAATGAGATCTTGCATTGAGTCAGTCAGCACAAAATCAATCTGCAATTCGGGGTGCGCTTCGACAAATTCTGGAATTCGTGGAATGACCTCGCGAACAGCAAAGCTGGTTGCACAGCCCACTCTCAGTCGTCCCTTCAGCGTCCCATCGCCTCGGGCAAGATGATTAGCCTCGTCGAGAGACGCGATGATGCCTTCAACCCTGTCCAGATAATCAACCCCGACCTCCGTCAGCTTCACCGCATGCGTGCTTCGTACGAAAAGCGCAGCACCAAGGTCTTTTTCAAGCTTGGAGATAATCCTCGATACTGATGGCTGGGAAAGACCTACTTCTCTACCAGCTTCGGTGAAACTCTCTGTGCGGGCAACGCGGCAAAAGAGGCGGAGTGAAGCAACATTATCGCTCATTTGGAATATGAATAATCATTAGTCATTTTCTGGTTCTACCAACGAAATCACAAATGATCAATATTTCCAACACAGGCAGCAAACCTCTTCGGCAACCGGTACTCGGGTCGAGTTTAGGAACTTGCTGTCAGTCAGATTTAACAAAAACAAGGAATGAAGACATGACCCTCCAAGACAAACTGGACGCTTTCAAAGCAACCTTTAAAACCCAAGCCCCTGCAGAAGCTTTCGAAGCTTTTGGCCGTTCCACCCAAGAATTGATTGATAGTGGTCAAGCGGATCGCGCGCTGCAAGCGGGTGATCAGGTTCCAGATTTTGTTCTCACAGATTCTGGCCGAAACAACGTTGCTCTGAAGGACTTGCTGGCCAAAGGCCCCGTAGTTCTGAGCTTCTATCGCGGCGTATGGTGCCCATACTGCAATATCGAGCTTCAAGCTCTTGAAGAGGTAGCTGGCGAGATCCGTGAGCGCGGCGCAACATTGGTTGCAATCTCCATGCAGGGCGCCTCTGACAGCCAGAAATCCCAGAAGCAAAATAAACTGAGCTTCCCAATCCTGACCGACAAAGCAGGCGAGCTTGCCAACAAATTTGGCATCCGCTGGACGTTGCAAGACTACGTTATTCCAATTCATGACGGCTTTGGTGTTCACCTGCCTGCCATTCATGGTGATGGTCAATGGAACCTGCCAATGCCAGCTCGCTACGTTGTCGATACTGACGGCACCATAGCATACTCGGAAGTCAATCCTGACTACACACGCCGTCCCGAACCCTCCGACTTGTTTCCGGTTCTCGACAAATTACGCGCTTCGGTCGCCGCTTAACCCAATCCCAACCTCAATGCTCCAGAGGATTGTTTTGATCCTCTGGGGCGGCTCAAGAAACACGAAAGCACCCTTGAAAGGACCAGACCAATGAAAGGTAAACTTATTCTCCCCTACATCATGACAAACATGCTATCCAGCGTCGGATCAGCAATTATGTTTTGGTATTCCGGCTATGATCCAATCTGGATCGGTACATTCTTTGCAACCTTCACAATGCCCTTCTTCCTGATGGCGCTTGTTGGCGCTCTTGGAATCTCTAAGACGTCAACAAACTTACCCGTCATCCAGCTGATCAACCTCGCAGCTGTTGCCTTTGTAGCTTACACCCTACTTAGCCGCGGCGGCCCTTCCTCAGCTGCTGAATACGCGTCCATCGGCCTTGCCGTTTATGGCATGCTGTCCATGCAATGGTACATCCACATATTCTCCAAATATAAGCGCACGCCAAGTGCAGCAATCGTGAAAGGCAAGGCGCTGCCTGAATTGCCTCTGCATCGTCTGGACAAGACAGCTGTAACGTCTGCTGAATTCTCTGGCCAAAAGACATTGTTAGTCTTCTTCCGTGCAAACTGGTGCCCCTTCTGCATGAATCAGCTCAAAGACGTGGCTGCACAGGCTGATCGTTTGGCTGCTGCTGATGTGAAAGTGAAATTCATCTCGAACCAGGGCTTCGACAATTCCGCAAAATTGGCCAAGCAAATGAATCTGCCTGCGCATTTTGAAATCCTTCAGGACGAAGACCTGAATGCAGCAAAGTTACTTGGTATCGAAGATATGGGCGGCGCTCCGTCAGGTATGCCTGGCTTTCCAAATGATACGGTGATGGCGACCGTCATTGCATTGGATGAGCAAGGCAACGTTATCTTCGGCGACGAAACAGACAACTACCGCCGTCGTCCGCATCCGGATACATTTCTGGGTGTGTTTGAAACCAGCAACGTCACAAAGCTTGCTGCGTAACAAAATGAAAGCCTAAAAAGTTGCGTCGCAGATCCGATCTGCAGCGCAACTCTTGGGGCTAGGCAAACTATAGCGAGCATTGGACTTTACAATATCGTTGATTGCTCTGAGCTCAGAGTTGCCATTCCCATCTTTCACACCCCTCCCCCACAATAATCATCCACATCGTCAAAGTTCCATGATAAGGGTGAGTTCATGACGAATACACCCAACCCCATTACCGCGCCGGATCTGGCGTCTAACAAAATTTCCCACGGTTTTTTCACCCGCGAAGGCGGTGTTTCCACTGGCATTTATGCGGGCCTAAATGTGGGCATCGGCTCGGATGATGACCGCGCGCTCGTGATAGAAAACCGGAACCGTGTGGCAAAGCATCTGGGCGCGGAGAGCGAAAACCTCCTCACCGCCTATCAAATTCATTCACCCGATGCGCTTGTGGTGGAAAAACCCTGGGAAGGTGATCGTCCTCAGCTTGATGCACTCGTCACCAGAACGCCGGGCATCGCAGTGGGTGTCTTGACTGCTGATTGCGGCCCCGTACTCTTCGCGGATAATGAAAACGGTGTGGTTGGCGCAGCCCATGCTGGCTGGAAAGGCGCCACAGGCGGCGTCCTGGAAAACACCATCGCTGCCATGGAAAGCATCGGCGCGGACCGATCTTCCATTAACGCAGTGCTTGGCCCCACCATAAGCGGGAAAAACTATGAGGTGGGCCCGGAATTTGCTGAGCGCCTCACCATCATGAACCCGAGGAACGAGACCTGGCTCTCCCCTTCAAACAAGGAAGATCATTTCATGTTCGATCTCCCGGGCTATATTGTAGAGCGTCTGACGACAGCAGGTGTGAAGGCCAGTTGGTCCGGTCACTGCACCTATGCGGATGAAGAGAGTTTCTTTTCCTACCGGCGCAAGACCCATCGCGACGAACCCGACTACGGGCGTCAGGTGGCAGCAATAAAAATAGATGACCATTCCTAGGGTGTAACCCCAGGCTTAAAGGAGGAGCGTTAGATGGCACTTCATTTCCCACCGGAAGAATATGCTGACCGTATGGATCGCCTGAAAGTGGCCATGGCGGAAAATAATCTGGACTGCATGCTGCTGTTTGCCCAGGAAAGCATGTACTGGCTCACGGGCTACGACACATTCGGTTATTGCTTCTTCCAGTGCATGATCGTGAAGTCGGATGGTGAAACGGTGCTCCTCACCCGCGCGCCGGATTTGCGCCAGGCAAGACACACATCCAATGTGGAAACGATCGTGATCTGGATCGATCATGGCATTGCTGACCCCACTCTGGACCTGCATAACGTATTGTCTGACCTCGATCTGGTCGGTGCGAAGATCGGCGTGGAATATGATACGGTTGGCCTCACTGCAAAGAACGGTCAGGCGGTTGATGCCCGCTTGAAATCATTCGCAGCGCTTGAGGATGCGTCCGAACTCGTGAACAACCTGCGGGTCATCAAGTCAGAGGCAGAGCTCGAATATGTGCGCAAAGCAGGTCAATTGTCTGATGATGCGCTTGACGCTGCCATCAAAGCCACAAAGGCAGGCGCAGACGAAGGCCAGATCCTTGCAGACATGCATTCCGCGATATTCACGCAGGGCGGTGACTATGCAGGCAATGAATTCATCATCGGGTCAGGCCGGGATGCGCTTCTTTGTCGCTATAAGTCAGGAAGACGCATTCTTGAAGCGCAAGACCAGCTCACTTTGGAATGGTCTGGTGCCTGGAGACACTACCATGCGGCCATGATGCGCACGCTCATCGTGGGCAAACCCACAGACAAGCATCTGGAGATGTTTGACGCCGCAAAAGATGCGCTTAACGCGGTGAAAGAGGCAATGCGGATCGGCAACACATTCTCCGACATGTTCGATGCCCATGCCAACACATTGGATGCGCTGGGACTTTCCCGACATCGTCTCAATGCCTGCGGATACTCGCTAGGAGCAGTCTATACTCCCTGCTGGATGGACAAACCCATGATTTACTCCGGCAACAACACCAAGATCAGGGAAAACATGGTAATTTTCGGCCATATGATCATCTTTGATAGCGACACAGAAACGGCCATGACCGTTGGGCAAAGTTTCATTACAAAAGAAAATGGGCCCGAAGATTTGTCTCGCCATGATATTGACCTCATTGTCCGGTAATGCCAAATAAATAAAAACATCGGGGATAAACAGGGTTGTATTCATGTACGGATTTTTAAAGAGCAGCGCCTCCGCTGCCCGAGGGTTGATTGTGTCAGTAGCGTTGATTTCTCTCGCAGCCTGTACTCAAACCACATTAGATACCACTACCAGTTCTCAGGCACCTTTGGTGCAGACGCAGGTTGATCCGAACGCTGCAGGCACTGGTTCAGATACCGCTCCGGTCACAGAAAATGCTTTGGCTTCAACCGGTTCACAGAATTCCGGTCAAAGCGTAACGGAAGCCAAGATCGTTGAAGCTGCTGGCGTTGCTTCTCCTGACTTATCCAAATCATTCACATTTTTGCCGATTGAAGGCGCACCACAGCAGGCGGTCACCACCCTTTCCAAATCACTCAAGTCTTCTGCCCAGCAGAAGGGTCTGACCCTGGTCCCCGGGAATCAGTCTGGCGCTAAATATCAGATCAAAGGCTATTTCTCCGCTCTTAATGACGGAACCGGTACTCTTGTTGTTTATATCTGGGACGTGGTTGATGCCTCCGGCAAGCGCCTTCACCGGATAAACGGCCGTGAGCGGACCGGCACCACGAGAACCGATCCCTGGCAGGCAATCACGGCAACTGAGCTTTCAAAGGTGGCTGATAACACCGCAGATCGCCTTCAGGCATGGCTTAACAGAAGCTAATTGGTACCCAAAATCTCAAAATCCCCAGATAGTTGCTGATAGAGCACCTAAATTGGCAAGAGTCCCATTGCAGGGCGTGACGCATTGTCTTATTAGTGCCACATCAAAACAGGGGCCGGGGCTAGTCCGGCAAATTTTATGAAACTCTTTGCTGGTAATTCCAACGAAACCCTTGCTGAGCTAGTCACCTCATATCTGGATATCCCGTTAGGCAAAGCCAATGTTCGTCGCTTTGCTGATCAGGAAATTTTCGTAGAGATTCTGGAGAATGTGAGGGGTGAGGATTGCTTTATTCTGCAATCAACTTCCTATCCCGCCAATGACAATCTGATGGAACTGCTCATCATGATTGATGCGCTCCGTCGCGCCTCAGCCAAACGGATCACAGCCGTCCTTCCATATTTCGGATATGCCCGGCAGGATCGTAAACCTGGCCCACGCGCACCGATTTCAGCGAAACTGGTTGCAAATCTGATCACTGAAGCAGGCGCTGACCGGGTTTTGACCCTTGATTTGCATGCAGCACAGATCCAGGGCTTCTTCGACATTCCAACGGACAACCTCTTTGCTGTTCCGGTCCTTTCGCGTGACGCAAAAGAGCATCTGAACATTGAAAACGTCATGGTGGTATCACCGGATGTGGGTGGTGTGGTCCGTGCCCGCGCATTGGCCAAACGCCTGGACTCCCTTCTTGCAATTGTTGACAAGCGCCGTGACAAACCGGGTGAATCAGAAGTCATGAACGTGATTGGTGACGTGGAAGGCAAAGACTGTATTCTGATCGACGATATCATCGATTCCGGTGGAACGCTTTGCAACGCGGCAGAAGCATTGCTGGAAAAAGGTGCAACCAGCGTCACAGCCTATATCACACACGGCGTTCTTTCCGGCGGTGCGGTTGCCCGTATCACA
>CAWUJF010000050.1:0-11458 GCA_963922405.1 uncultured Hyphomicrobiales bacterium
TTGCAATCTCGTTCTCCGACTGGAATGTGCATGATCCGAACCCGGATGAGGGAAGACGTTCTGACTTCATCATGCGCGGATGTCATATCGTGACCCCATCCACCCGAGGAAATACGCATTATTTCTGGATGGCAGCATTTGATGTGCCTGAGATCAGTGATGATGTGGCCGAGAAAACCAAAGCAAGCGTTGTGGCCGCCTTTGATGAAGACAAGCACCTGCTTGAAATTATTCAGAAACAAGTGAGCACTGATCCGCGCGGATTGAACTTTCTTGAAGTGACGCTTGGCGCTGACGGTGCGGGTGTGAAAGTGCGTCAGGTTCTGCAGCGCAAACTTGCTGCTGAAGGCCGGACACTAAACTGAGGAGGATAGAACTATGTTACCGGAAGAGATTTTGAAAAACCCGGCTCGGGTGCTCACCCAAGCCCAACGGGAAAAGTATTTCACAGATGGCTTTGTATCAGTGGAAGAGATCGTGCCTGCTGATGTTCTAGCCGAATTACAAAGGGTGACTGATGAGTTTCAGGACAAGAGCCGTGCAGTTTCAGCGTCTGACGATACTTATGATATCGGTCCTGGCCATAACAAAGACAATCCGGTGTTGCGCCGTCTGAAATCTCCAGACATTCAGCATGATGCTTACTGGAATTTCTCCACCGGGCTGATGGCCGATGTGGCCGCTGACCTGGTAGGCCCAAATGTGGTCTTTCACCATTCGAAACTGAACTTCAAATGGTTCGACGCTTCAGACACCGTGAAATGGCATCAAGACATCCAGTTCTTTCCGCATACCAATTACAATGTGCTGACCATTGGCTGTTACTTGGCTGACACGGATATGAGCAATGGACCCCTTGCAGCCTTACGCGGTTCTCATAATGAAGATCTGTACAATCAATATGATGCGAATGGTAATTGGACAGGCATGCTGTCGGACGAGGATGCAGCAGGTGTGGATGCGTCCCGCGTTGAATACATGACTGGAAAGGCTGGATCGATCACCGTGCATAACGCTCGCACGCTGCACTATTCACCTGCTTCGAAAAGTCCGGTACCGCGTCCGCTGTTGCTGAATTGCTATACTTCGTCTGATGCGAAACCCTATACCCCACATCCTTCGCCCACGAAAAATACGTACAAAGTGGTTAGAGGTGAGCATGTGACATGGGCAGAACACGATCCACGACCTTGTCAAATTCCACCTGATTGGTCTGGAGGTTACAGTTCCATTTATGCTGCGCAGTCCGGTGAGGATAAATCCGCAGGCGGTATGATGTAAAATGCTGTACCAGATTGAACCTGTATGACTGTAACGATTTCACTTTCCATTATTCACTAAGTTCTTCTGGAGTTTCAGCTTGAATCAAATGACTACCACAATGCCGCTTACCGTTCGCATGCGGCGATCTCCTTTTTGGGAAAAATCGCATGCTTCCGGGGCTAAAAGCTATCTTGTTTATAATAATATGTTGCTTGCTACCGGATTTGTATCTCCGGAAGAAGACTACCATCACCTCAAATCTGCTGTTCAGGTCTGGGATGTGGGCTGCGAACGTCAGGTAGAAATTTCTGGACCAGATGCTGCACGACTGGTTCAAATGTCTACGCCAAGGGACATCTCTCGAATGAAGGATGACCAGTGTTTTTATATTCCAACTGTTGACCGAAACGGTTGCATGACGAATGATCCGGTTCTAGTTCGTCCGGATGAAGACCGTTACTGGGTTTCGATTGCTGATAGCGATCTAATCCTCTTTTACAAGGGTGTCGCAGCGGCCCTAGGACTGAATGTGAAAGTGCATGAACCAGAGGTTTCGCCTTTAGCAATACAGGGTCCGAAGGCCGATGAACTCGCCCGACGTATTTGGGGTGACCAGGTTCTGGACATCAAATTCTTCAGGCAAAAGCGTGTTGATGTGAATGGCAAGTCCATGATTCTTGCCCGGTCCGGTTATTCTGTACAGGGCGGGTATGAACTTTATTTCGAAGGTGAAACGGGTGCAGATACGCTCTGGGATCAATTGATGGAAGCGGGTCGGGATCTGGATGTGCGTTCTGGTGCACCCAGCCAATCCGAACGCGTGGAAGCTGGTCTCTTGTCTTACCTCAGTGACATCACCCAGGATATGACCCCCTTTGAAGCTGGCCTAGGCAAAATGTGTTCAATGGATAGTGATATTGGGTGCCTGGCTTATGATGCTCTTAAGGAAAATCAGGAGCCCGTAAGGCAAGTACGTCCAGTTGAAATTGAAGGTGATCCGCTACCACCGCAGGGAACTTTCTGGAGGGTTTCCGATCATGATGGCAATGAAGTGGGACGAATTTCTTCATCATGCCGGGCGTACTCATATGATTGCAATGCAGCAATTGGCCTGATCGATCGTTCACATTGGGAAACAGGCACCGAACTTATGGTTCATGTGCCTGATGGCGAACGAAAGGCTCGGGTGGTAGAAAAATTCTGGGGGAGATAATGCATGACGGAACGCATCGTAAGACCACGTAGAAGCTTCATTTTTACACCAGGCCTCAGGCCTGAAATGTATCCAAAGGCCTTGGCCAGCGGTACGGATATTGTCTGTGTTGAACTGGAAGATGGAATCGCGCCTAAGGATAAAGCAGAGGCCCGGCGTAACGCCCTCTCCCTGTTTGAACAACCTCAGGCAGATGACGGTGTAGAACGAATTGTCCGCATCAATTCCATGCGCGAACAATTTGGCATTGAAGACGTACAGGCCGTCCTGGCAACAGACACACCTCCACCTGCCCTGATGATGCCTAAAATAAAATCACCTGATGAAGTAGTCATGCTGGACACGCTACTTAGTGAACGCGGGCATAAAACGCGGCTTCATGTAATCATTGAGACCAATGCGGGGCTGGAAGCTGCATTCGATATTGCTCATTGTTCTGACCGTATCGATGCCATGTTTTTTGGTGGTGTGGATATGGCAGCAGAGCTTCGCTGCGAAAACGCTTGGGAGCCGCTACTCTATGCTCGATCCCGAGTGGTGCATGCAGCAGCGTCCGCCGAACTTGATGTGATTGATGTTCCGTTTCTTGATCTGGAGGATCCCGAAGGTATGGTGGTTGCTGCAAAACAGGCAAAAGCACTTGGCTTTTCCGGAAAAGGTTCAATCCATCCAAAACAGATTGCCGCACTCAATGAAGTGTTCACACCCAGTGACGATGAGATTGCCAGAGCAAAACGCATCACCAACACCTTTGAAGAAGCCGATACTGGACTGGTGGTCATTGATGGTAAATTGATCGAAAAGCCGGTGTTGAGAGATATGTACAGAATTTTGGCGATCGCCGAGCGAATTGGAAAGTGATTCAGCAGGAACCATGCCCTTAAAGAAGAAAATCGAAGATGACAGTCTTGTGGATCAGCTGGTTAGTCTGATCCATGATGCAATCATTGAGGGTGAATACGAACCTGGTGCACATATCGGTGTTAAAAAAATTGCGGACCGTTATGGCGTGAGCATGATCCCGGTTCGAGAAGCATTGGCACGGCTATTGCCATCACGATTGGTGAATGTGGAGAATAATCGCGGTTACTTCGTCGCTGACAAACCAACACCCGAAGAGTTTCGCCAATTTGTAGAAGCCCGGGAACTTTTTGAAACCTCTGTAATGGATCTGGGTTTTGATAAAGCAGGCGTTGAAGACATCAAGAAACTGCGTGGCCTAAACGATAAGATGCGAAAGGTGGCCGTCTCATCCGGCAAGCACAGAATGGTTAAATGGAGCAGGCTTAATGTGGAATTTCATCAAACACTGGTGGATCTTGCTCAGAACAGTTTCCTGAGCAATCAATATTCCGACCTTTCTTACGGTTACATGCACCTTCAGCTGGTGCAGAGTTTTCCAAGAGAATTCACAAGTTTGGAACTGCTGGTCGAGCAGCACAACCAAATGATTGACGCACTTGAAAAAGGTGATCGAAAGACCTTTTTCGAAGTTCTTTCCGGACACATCCAGAACGTTTTGATCGTGGATGAGGATTAAGCTCAGCAACCCTTTCAAACGCATTTTGCTACACTATTTGCTTCTGGATGAAGCAGCACAATGACCATAAGCAAACACCTGTAAATGTGGTTTGGTTTAAACGCGATTTACGCGTTTATGATAACCGTGTGCTGGCGCAGGCTCAGCGTGAGGGTATAGTTCTACCGCTCTTTATTGTTGAGGACGAATACTGGCAACTACCAGATATGTCTGGACGGCAATGGATATTCGTCAAGGAAAGTCTGGAAGAATTGCGCGATGAACTAGCGTCTTTAGGACAACCGCTAATAGTGCGGTGTGGTGATGCGTTACGCGTACTAGATCAGCTGAACAGCGAACTCAAAATCTCATCCCTGTGGTCTCATGAGGAAACCGGTAATGCCTGGACATTTGAGCGTGATAAGCGAGTGGCAGACTGGTGCCGGGATAAAGGTATCCAGTGGCATGAAATCCAGCAAAGTGGAACACAGCGGAAACTTTCCTCTCGAAATGGGTGGGCAAAGGCATGGGACCAAACCATGGCCGAACCCATCACCATTCCGACTGAACTTCAGCCGCTCGACAAATTATCACCCGGTGTAATTCCATCCGATAAAGATCTAGGTCTCAAGGCAGATCATTGCCCTCTAAGACAACAGGGTGGACGGCAAAACGGTCTGGAGCGCATTCATACCTTTCTCCATGAACGTGGTGAATTTTATCGCACAGAAATGTCCAACCCGCTCGCAGGCAGTGAAGCTTGCTCTCGTATCTCACCTCACCTCGCATGGGGCACTTTATCCATGAGAGAGGTGGCGCAGTATACCTGGCAAAGGCAACGTGAACTAAAACAGGCACAAAAGGGCACTACTGGTAAATGGCGGGGTGCACTCACATCGTTTTCTGGCAGGCTTCATTGGCATTGCCACTTCATCCAGAAGCTTGAAGACGAGCCACGCCTTGAGCATGAAAACCTTCACCCGGCCTACGATGGACTGCGATTTGAGGAACCGGACCAGGTAAGGTTCAATGCCTGGAAGAACGGTGAAACAGGCCTTCCATTTGTGGATGCTTGCATGCGGTATCTTGGGGCCGGCGGTTGGCTAAATTTCCGCATGCGCGCAATGGTAACAGCCGTTTCCAGTTATCATCTTTGGCTTCATTGGCGAGCGCCCGGGCTTCATCTGGCAAGACAATTTACCGACTACGAGCCTGGCATTCACTGGCCACAGATCCAGATGCAGTCGGGCACAACTGGCATTAACACGATCCGCATCTATAACCCGGTCAAGCAGGGTTATGATCAGGATCCAGAAGGTGCTTTTGTGCGAAAGTGGGTTCCTGAGCTTGCGGCGATTAGTAATCAGTACATCCATGAACCGTGGAAAGCAGAAAATGCTGGCAGTGTATTGGGCAAGACCTATCCGTTTCCCGTCGTGGATCACCTGACTGCCGCCAAAGATGCAAGACAGAAGATCTGGTCTGTTCGTGGCAATAAGGAATTTCGAAACAAGGCCAGTGCAATTCAAAACAAGCATGGCAGTAGAAAAAGCGGCGTCCCCATGCGCGGGCGTAAACCGGGCGTGGGTGCATCTGACCAATTGAGCCTCTCCCTTGAACCGGGAGTACCTAATGAAAACTAGAAAGAAAGCTGACTTGCCGACGAAGATTTGCGTCGTCTGCAACCGCCCGTTTGCTTGGCGCAAAAAATGGGAAAAGGTCTGGGACGACGTGCGGTATTGCTCCAAAGCTTGTCAGCGCAAAAGAAAGGGAGTGCGTGTGGAATGACGCAACTTACTTTACTGAATGATCCTAAAGAAACAGCACCTTCCTGGACTGGTACTCGCGATGATGCGTTGAAGCGTTTGCAAACGTTCGCGCCAAGAACGGGTCGAACCTATGCTTCCAGTCGCAACTATGATTTCGGGCCTGAGAACCGCTCAAACATCTCTTGCCTTTCCCCATGGATCAGGCATCGCCTGCTTCTCGAAGAGGAGGTGTTGCGGGATACGCTTGCACGCCATTCCCTTTCAACCGCAGAAAAGTTCGTTCAGGAAGTTTTCTGGCGCGCTTATTTCAAAGGTTGGCTTGAGCATCGTCCGGGTGTTTGGACGCAATATCGAACTGATGTGTTGAACCTGATCGATCAGCTAGATCAAGCTTCTAATGAATACGATCAATATCAGGATGCAGTTCACGGGAAAACCGGGATTGAGTGTTTTGATGCTTGGGCAAAGGAATTGGTGGATACGGGGTATCTTCATAATCATACGCGCATGTGGTTTGCCAGTATCTGGATTTTCACTCTGGGGCTTCCCTGGCAACTGGGAGCTGATTTTTTCCTGCGCCATCTACTGGATGGCGATCCGGCTTCAAATACCCTTTCTTGGCGCTGGGTGGCCGGAATTCACACCAAGGGAAAACATTATGTGGCCCGAAGGTCCAATATCGAAAAATATACCGAGGGAAGGTTCTCGCCTGTGGGATTGGCCGTTGATCCTTTACCCCTTTTTGATGTTCATGATTATCCAATTCAACCGATCAGGCTTGCGCAAACAGCGTTTTCTACCGAACCCTACGGCCTGATCATAACTGAAGAAGACTGTAATCCTGAAACCCTTCCACTTACCGGGCCGCCAAAAGGGGTGACCAGCTTGAATACAACACAAGCAAGGTCACCACTTCCAGTGGGCTCACTGGCTAATACCTTTTCGCAGGAGGCACTTGCTGATGCACTCAACCGCTGCGAAACCAAGTTTAATTGCACCTCCGAAACGATTAATACTGAAAATTTGAGTGCTTCTCTTGTTGAATGGGCAGCACAATTAGGTGTGAGGGAGCTTGTTACAGCCTATCCTCCAACGGGGCCGGTTTATGAAACACTTGAAAATACCAGATCTGTTCTTGAGAACGCTGGCATAATTCTCACCTATGTGAGGCGTGATTATGATTCCCTATGCTGGCCGCATGCCAGCAAGGGCTTCTTCAAACTGAAGGCGAAAATTCCGAAATTGCTGGAAGAGCTTGGCCTGCGCTAATCACAAATCAGCCGGGCGGATTAAAATCAAAGAAGTCCACCGGAACCATCAGTCGGTTTGACTGTGCTTCCAGTGCACCGAGCTCTCCACTGCGTTTCACGTAATCAAGCCAGTCAGCATCCGCCCACATGGCTGCACGCCTTGCTTCGCGGTCACCGGCATTTTCATAAACCCAGATATGCACATATTCATTGGGGTTTCCGGTTTCGGTGGTCAGATAGGCAAGCGGTGTGCCCAGATGTTTGGTCTGAGGGCCTTTGCCATATTCGGCGTAAAGAGCCAGATGAGCTTTCAAAGTGCCGGGCTTCACCCGATAGGTACGGACATCCAGTAACATGTGTTCTCCTCATTTCTGAATTGATGAAACCTGATACCAGCATTGCCGGTGATGAAACACAACCGTGATTTGAAAATTCAGGAAAATTTCCAACTCTGATGTGCTTGCTAAATGACGCGAACCTGGTCTAAGGGTTCATGTTTTGGAGAAAAGGGTAAGGCTATGAAACTACGCAAACTGGGTGAAGTTGGTAAAGCGGTGCATCCGGTCGGAATAGGCGCCATGTCCTTTTCAGATTTCTATGGACCCACAAATGAAGCAGAAAGCTTCGCCATTCTTGATGCGGCAGTTGAAGCTGGCGTCACCCATATCGACACATCCAATGTTTACGGCATGGGAAGATCTGAGACCGTAATCGGTAAGTATCTGAAACAGAACCCTCAGGCCCGTGACCATTTTGTTATCGCCACCAAGGGTGCAATCATGCGCAACCCGGATGGACCTGGAAACATCTTCAATAATACGAAAGAGCATCTTCAGGCGGAACTGAATAAAAGCCTGGAGCGGTTGGGTGTGGATGCAGTGGACCTTTACTATGTACACCGCCGCGATCAGGCCATTCCCATCGAAGAGGTGACAGGTACGCTCGCTGATCTGGTTAAATCCGGGAAGACGAAGACCATTGGCTTTTCCGAGATCGCCCCCACTTCTTTGCGCAAGGCCCATGCGGTGCATCCTGTGGCAACGGTTCAATCAGAATATTCCCTATCCACCCGTTCACCGGAAATGGGTCTCGTCCAGACCTGCGAAGAACTGGGCGTGGCGGTTGTTGCCTTTTCGCCGGTCGGTCGTTCCTTGTTGACGGACAATCCATTGACCTTTGAAGCTGTGCAGGATTTGCCGTTTCTCACCAATAATCCGAGGTTCATGGAGCCCAATTACAGTGCCAATATTGCCGCTACTGATCCTTTCAGAAAACTTGCTGCCGAGATGGGCATGTCAGCAGCGGGGCTTTCGATTGCCTGGTTGCTCGCACAAGGAGAACATATCATTCCCATCCCAGGCACCCGTTCTGTCACGCATTTTGCAGAACTCCTGCAAGCCGTTGAAAGTCCCTTAAACGATGAGGCTCTTGCTGCAATTGATGCTATTTTACCAATTGGCTGGGCTCATGGTGATCGCTACTCCGTTGCCCAATGGAATGGCCCAGAGAAATATTGTTAAGCGTATTCATGCGGGCATGTCTTGCCCGCTCTCATGATCCTTTGCGCTGTTGTTTCGCGTCTGCCAGATAACAACTATCAACGTTACAGCTGCCAGCTGACCGATCAGAACTGATGGCCAGATAAAGCCAATCTGCGCATCGAAGTATTTTTGTGGCCCATAGGAAACCAGCGCTGACAAGGCGGCCAATACACCAAAAACTCTCCCCATCCGGTCCTGCGTGGGCCTGAAGATTAATGCAATAGCGGCAAATGACAGTGATGCACCAAGGAACGGGGCGATCCCGAAAGGCGCAACCGTCTCTGGTGGGTGAGGAAATGTTTTTGAATATAGCGATAGCAGCATAACGGTTTGCAATATGATCAGGGTCGTTGCGGCGGCTGTAGCAAGACGTTCCTTTGAGGTAGTCATGAGGTTTCTCCAAAGCGTAATTATGTGTACGGTTGCATTATCCGTAACAATGTGTACGGTAAGAGTCAAGTGCGATCCGGAGACATATATGCAGAGTGAAGCAAAGACCAAACGCGAAGCGCAGATTGCGGCAGCAGCCTATGCGGTGATTGAAGAAAAAGGATATGCCGGGGCATCTATGCTATCGATTGCCAAGAAAGCAAAGGCTTCAAACGAAACGCTCTACAATTGGTACGGTGATAAACTGGGGCTCTTTAAATCCCTGATTTCACGAAACACGGACGAGGTGCGGGCAGTCCTTGAAAAGACGGTCCAGGAAGAAGTGCCGCCGTTAAAAGTGCTGGAGATCATTTCACCGATCTTGCTCAACATGTTGCTGGGCGAGCGTGCTATCGCCCTTAACCGTGCTGCCTCTGCAGATCCCACTGGTAAACTTGGAGAGACACTCGCTGAAGCTGGCCGCAATACGGTACTGCCATTGATCGGCAAGCTCTTGAAAGCAGCAAAGAAGGACGGTCTCATTAATTATGAGAGACTGCCCGACGTACTCAACACTTATTCAAGCCTTCTTGTGGGTGATCTGCAGATCAGACGCGCGACCGGTGCCCTGCCTCCATTGAAAGACAAGGAAATTCAGAAAAGGGCACAGCTCGCCATGGCCCAATTCATGAAGCTTTATGGGAATTAAAGGGCAGCTTCCCTACTCAAAAACCGGGATGAAATTCTTGATCGACCAATCAAGAGTTTCAGGTGGATTTTCTTCAAGCACTGATTTGGCGATGCTCACGATCACCTTTGGCACCGCCCAGCAACTCGTGTGGCTTTCGCCAGGTGCAAGAATCTTGTCAGAGGTTAATTTTGCAAAGCCTGAATCATAAAGTGCATTACTATAGCCAGTTCGTAACCCTTGAATGATGAAACTGGCCTGGACGACCGTCTTGTCTGTTCCGTTTTCAATTGTCAGAGCTATGGGTTTGTCACTGGAACAGGTTTCCGGTGAGTAGACTGCCATTGTATTGATCTGCTTCAGCCGAGCTCTTTCCTCCTGCTTTTCGAAATAATCGTAAATCAACACTCCAGTGAGAACCAGAAGAACTACGCCAATAACTGCACCACCAATCATGCTGGTGCGTCGTGGAAAATTGAAGAGCAGTGCGATGAAGAGAGCAAGTCCCACCAACCATGCAATAGCGATCATATCCGGTCTTCCCTAAGCCTTATCATTCATCTTATGTATAGGGGAAAGATCAGGAGAGGCAAGCGGTAGAAACAGCGCAGGCAAGCAGTTACTGCAAGCTTATCCAAATCACAAAATTACCTCCTCAACGGATTTTGGGTGGTCCGTCAGTTGTTCATAGCCATCTTCGGTGATGATGAAACTGTCTCCCACTTGCGCGCGGAATGTGTCCACTGACACCGATCCATCCACAGCCAGAACCATGCCTGGCTGAAGAACCGTTTTATCCCCTGTCACCAATTGTGGTTTTTCAAGAAAACTGAAACCTGTAGCACGGCCACATCGGAACGGAAATTCAAAGCCCGCTGATTGGATCACATCGGCATAGGCCGCATGGATGCTTTCAGCTGTTACACCGGGACAAAGTGCGTCGAGCGCTGCCTGCTGGCTTCGAACCGCCACATCATAGATTTTAAGCTGATCCTTATCAGCTACATCACCAATCCAGAAGGTACGGTCAAAGCCAAGTTTGAACCGATGAAAATTCGTCATCCCGCAGAAACACAAGAATACCGGCTCTCCTTTGCGCATGATCCGGGTCGTAGCCCGGTGATGGGTTCTGGTAATCGTGTCACCGGAAGCCATGATCTGTAGAAAATGCGTATTGGGTGACATGTCTCCATTGTCATAATGAGTAGCCAGGAGTTCAGCAGCCTTGCGTGTTCCGGCTTCAGACGTGGCAAGCGCCACTTCATATTCAGGAACGCCATCGCCAATAGCACCTCTGCCCGCTAACATCATGGCATTGGCCACCTCTCCTGCATGGCGGGCCAGTTGTAACTCCTCCTCCGACTTGATCATCCGCATTTCTGCGAGAATTGGTGTCACGGAAGAAATCCCAGATTGATCCATCAGTTTGTTCACATAGGACCGCACAAGAGGTGGCATATGGTCCGGCTCAAGCGCGACTTTGCTTGCATTCTTCAGAAGAGATGGAAGTTCTTCACGCCATTCATTTCCTGTCCCGTCATTCCAAGCAGCTATACGATCCACTTTCGCGGAAGAAATCGCCGTGTTGAGATCAATCGCCGGCGTGATAAGCAGGCTTTCCCCCTCCCTCGACACCGCGAGAATGGTAGGTCGGCCAAACTCCATATGGAGATAGTCGTGATAACCGGTGAGATAATAGACATTGTCGTCATCTGTAATGAGCGCGACATCTATACCTGCTTGCGCCAGACGGCTCTGAAATGCTGACATGCGGGAGGTAAAAACAGACAAACCATTCTGATCCAGCATCAAATCCACCTCCCTTACGCGGCGCAGTAGATCATGT
>CAWUJF010000051.1:0-11447 GCA_963922405.1 uncultured Hyphomicrobiales bacterium
CGAATGTGGATGAAGTGGTTCAGGCAGTTAAAGACGTAACTTATAGATAAGCCATGCAACGACTGGACCTCAAATCTCTGCGTTATGACAAATTGGGCCGTTCGGTCCTGATTGATGGGCGCAGGATTGTGGTTGAAATTTCTCATGAAGCCCTTGAAGCGCTCGCAAACCGGGAATTGAGTGAGGAAGAGGCGGTTATAAAGGTGGCCGAAGAACAGAAGCGATTTACCAGGCTTGCGGAATGGCTGCCTGCTGATGATGGCAAAATACTCATTACGACAAACATGCTGATGAATGACGGCATGTTTGAAAGCGGAGAAGCAAAAAATGCCCATTGAAATTACAATGCCAGCACTTTCCCCAACCATGGAAGAAGGTAATCTCGCAAAATGGCTTGTCAAAGAGGGAGATGCCGTCACCGCCGGTGATGTGATCGCGGAGATCGAGACCGATAAGGCCACCATGGAAGTGGAAGCCGTGGACGAAGGCACCGTCGCCAAGCTGTTCGTTGCTGAAGGGACCGAAGGCGTGAAGGTGAACGCCGTGATAGCGATGTTGGTGGAGGAGGGTGAGGACCCGTCCTCCGTATCTGATACAGCACCTGCCGCTGCTCCAGCTTCAAGCGATACTCCTGCACCAGCGCAAGAAGCGCCCAAGGCCGCTGAACCTGCTGCAAAACCAGCTCCAGCACCTGCTGCAGCTCCGGCCCAGAAAAATGGGAACCGCGTATTTGCTTCTCCACTTGCCCGCCGAATAGCAGCTCAGAACAACGTCGATCTCACCACAGTGACAGGCAGTGGACCCCATGGCCGGATCGTGAAGGCGGACGTGGAGAACCTGGAAGGTGGTGTTGCCGCACAAACTGCAACCGCTGCCCGACCAATGGCGACTTCCATGTCAGACAATCAGGTGCTCGCGCTATACAACGAAGAAGAGTACGAGCTTGTTCCGCATGATGGCATGAGACGGGTAATCGCAGAGCGTCTGACAGAATCCACCCAGACAATACCTTCCTACTTCATTTCCATGGATTGCGAACTGGATGCATTGCTTGCTCTGCGCAAGGACATGAATGCAGCAGCACCACTGGATGAAAACGAAAAGCCTGCCTACAAGATTTCCGTCAATGACTTCATCATGAAAGCAATGGCGCTCGCCCTTCAGGATGTGCCAATGGCCAATGCCAGCTGGACATCAAATGCTAGAGTAAAACATAAACATTCCGATGTGGGTGTGGCTGTTGCTGTTGATGATGGCTTGTTCACGCCGGTTGTGAGAAAGGCAGAGGAGAAGTCCCTGTCACAGATTTCAGCCGAAGTTAAAGATCTCGCTTACAGAGCCCGTAACAAGAAACTTGCACCACAAGAATACCAGGGCGGTTCCACAGCTGTATCAAACCTTGGGATGTTTGGTGTCTCTAACTTCACGTCGATCATCAATCCACCGCACGCATCAATCATGTCCGTGGGTGCTGGCGAAAAGAAAGCCGTGATCAAGGATGGCGAGATCACAACTGCTACCGTCATGACAGTAACTTTCGCATTTGATCACAGGGTAATCGACGGAGCGCTCGGCGCAGTTCTCGCTGGTGCATTCAAGAAATACATCGAAAAACCGGTGACTATGCTGGTTTAGCTTTGTCTGATTGTTCCCATTCCGGGGGTTTATAGTCTTTGTCAATGAAAGCCGCGATATCATGACCGAACCGAGCCATAACAAGCGCTACTATCAAAGCGTATACAAGGCTGGTTGCTGCTTTGATCCAGCGCAGCGTCATGAATTGTCCCACAGAACGGAAGATCAGATACACCATGAGCGCAAAGCCCGGGCCTTTTACCATCCAGGGCAATTCGGAAACATAGGTGATGAGATAGTCGACAATATCCAACTTGCAGACCCTTTCAGCCCCCAATATGCAAACCGGTCTGATTCTGGCAAGCCCTGTGTGAGTGCGTACCATGTCTGAGATCACCATCAGAGACGCAAAGAAAAGCGATGCGGCAGATCTGGCCTTGCTGGATAATATCGCCGGACATGGCATTTCTCTTTGGTTCTGGACCAGTTTGACCGAAACGAACCGCTTTGAGGATGCGCTTTCCTTGGGCAGGGACCGGCTGGCGGCTGATGACGCCTTTTATGGTTGGCGCAATGCGAGGCTGGCCGTTGAGGATGACATGGTTTTAGGAATGGCAAACAGTTACATCATGCCGCCGCCAAGTACCGAATCCGATGAGATGAAAGAACATTCAGATGCCTTCAAGCCAGTGTTTGATTTATACGACTCTTGTGCGGGAGAATGGTTCATAGACTGTCTGGCGGTTTATCCATCAGCACAGGGGAACGGTGTGGGTAAACTTCTATTTGAAGACAGTATGGCAACCGGTGAAAAGTCGGACGCCGCGACCATGAGCCTGGTGGTCGAAGATACCAATCACGGTGCGGCCAAATTATACCGCTCATACGGATTTGAGGTGGTCGATAGCCGTGATTTCATTCCTTTTGAGGGCTGCGTTGAAATCAATGAGTGGTTGTTGATGCGGAGGGATTTCGCATGAAGACCATTCTGGCTTATGGAGATTCACTCACCTGGGGTTCTGTGCCCGGTGCAGGTCTGAGACATCCGCAAGGCTCCCGCTGGCCGGATGCTCTTGGTGAAGGCCTTGGTTCCGGCTTCGATGTGATCACAGACGGATTGCGTGGACGCCTTACAGCCTATGATGATCATACGGCCGGATGCGACAGAAATGGATCACGCACACTCCCAACAGCTCTTTATGCCCATGCACCATTGGACCTTGTAACTATTTTGCTAGGTATCAATGATCTCCAACCCCATATAGCAGGATCTTCATTGGCAGCTATGGATGGTTTGAGACGCCTCGTGACCATTATTCAGACCCATGAGAGCGGGCCGGACTATCCGGCTCCCAAGGTTCTGATTATTTCACCACCACATCTGTGTGAGACGGATGACCAGATCTATGCGGAATATTTTCTGAACATGATCGATCAGTCTCGCGACCTGGCGGTCAAGTTCGAACAGATATCAAAGGAAAAGTCCTGCTCATTCTTTGATGCGGCAAGTGTATGCAAGGCATCGCCATTAGATGGCGTGCACATGGATGAAGAAAATACGATCAATCTCGGTAAAGCCCTCGTTCCCATTGTGAAGGGCTTGTTGAATTAGAAAAGCGCTCAGCGCAAAGGAGAAGCCACGTGGCTAATTCATATGACGTTATCATCATCGGTTCCGGTCCCGGAGGCTATGTCACCGCAATTCGTTCAGCCCAGCTAGGATTGAAGACAGCCATTGTGGAGCGTGAACATCTGGGTGGCATTTGCCTCAACTGGGGTTGTATTCCAACGAAAGCCCTGCTGCGCACGGCCGAGATCTATCATTACATGCAACATGCCGGAGATTATGGCTTGTCTGCAGATAAGGTAGGCTTTGATCCTGCAGCGATTGTGAAACGTTCCAGAGGTGTATCCGGCCAGCTTAATGGTGGTGTCGGGCATCTTTTGAAGAAGAACAAGGTGGATGTGATCTGGGGTGAGGCGAAAATCACCAAGCCCGGCGAGATTGCGGTTTCCAAACCTTCCCAGAAACCGATGGAACCACAACATCCCGCACCGAAAAACGCTGCTGGTGAGGGCACCTACACCGCAAAACACATCATTGTAGCAACCGGAGCAAGGCCAAGGGTGATCCCGGGCATTGAACCGGATGGTGATAAGATCTGGACCTATTTCGAGGCAATGGTACCCGATGGCATGCCCAAATCACTGGTCATCATGGGTTCCGGCGCAATCGGCATTGAATTCGCCTCATTCTATAACGCCATGGGCGTGGACGTGACCGTCGTTGAATTGATGGACCGGGTCGTTCCGGTGGAAGATGAAGAAATCTCCAAACTGGCTCAAAAGCGCTTTGAAAAGTCAGGCATCAAGATCATGACCGGAGCAAAGGTCAATAAGGTTGAGAAAAGTGCCAAAGGCATCACGGCCCATGTGGAAGGCAAGGATGGCAAGGTTGAAAAACTGGCTGCTGACAAACTGATTTCTGCCGTCGGTGTGGTGGGTAACATCGAAAATCTGGGCCTTGAAGCACTTGGTGTCAAAACCGACAGAGGATGCATCGTTGCAGACGGTTACGGCAAAACCAATGTGGCCGGGATCTACGCGATCGGTGATGTGGCCGGTCCGCCAATGCTTGCCCATAAGGCGGAACATGAAGGTGTGATCTGTGTTGAAGCAATCGCTGGCAAGAAACCGCATGTGATGAAGAAAGAGCAAATTCCAGGTTGCACTTACTGTCACCCACAAATTGCCTCAGTCGGCATGACAGAACAGGCTGCCAAGGAAGCAAAGCGAGACGTGAAAATCGGCCGCTTCCCGTTCATGGGCAATGGCAAGGCGATCGCGCTTGGAGAGCCTGATGGTTTGATCAAGACTATTTTTGACGCCAAGACCGGTCAGCTTTTAGGAGCCCATATGATAGGCCATGAAGTGACAGAACTAATCCAGGGTTATGTGGTAGCAATGACCCTGGAAACCACTGAAGCCGAACTGATGCATGCAGTCTTCCCGCACCCCACTTTGTCAGAAATGATGCATGAAAGCGTGTTGGATGCCTATGACCGCGTCATTCATATGTGATGGTTGATCCAGCATGAAAACCGCCGCACTAGCTCTTGCCGTGTTGATTGCTTCAGGCAGCTTTGCTTCTGCAAAATCATGCTGGTTGCATAAGGGCTCTGTTCTGAAACTGGAACAGTTCGGCTCAAGAATTGAGATTTCCTACGAAAACCCGCGCGCAGAGCTGACAGCTTCCGGCATTCAATACGGTACGCCTCTGTTACAAGGCAACGTTTCCGGAAACCAGATTTTTGGCGAAGCATTTCAATATTCCAGTTTCTGTCCGGGGCAACCCTTTTCATATCAGGTCGCTGGTACAGTCAGTCCCGACAGAAAGCGAATAGAACTAAGTGGTACACGAGAGCGCTTGCAGGAATGCAAACTTTCAGGCGGAATTGACTCAGTCCGCCTTGAACTGCAATTTCTTCGGCAATGTTGAGGTTAAGAAAAAATGCCATCACCATTGAAGAGCTTCTTTTATATTTTCGTACTCATCACTTTGTTCGGGTTGCTGGTGGGAACGCTCAATCTATTAAGCCCGGATCTGGTGCACATTCCGTTTGGCGTAGATGAGAACGGCAATCCTCAAAGTGCAGAAGGATTGGATGGTATTCTGACAGGACTGTTTTCAGGCGGTGCTTTAGGAATTTTCTTTGGTTTAGTAGCTGCATTCTTTGCATGGATATTCAAAGCAGGTGTAAATAAGGCAAATGATACCTAAATCTATGTAAGCTGGTTTGAAAGGAGCTAGGTTATGGGTTTGATAGTATTTCTTGTATTGGGCGGCCTTGCAGGCTTCATCGCAGACAAAGTGATGAAACGCGGCAATGGTCTTCTGATGAATGTGCTGATTGGTATCGCAGGTTCCTTCGTGGGCGGTTTCCTGTCAGGCATCGTTGGCATATCTGCAGGTGGATTTGTGGGAAATCTTATCATCGCAACCGTTGGCGCAATCATCTTCCTGTGGGTCTATGATCAAATGAGGAAAAACTAAAAAGTGGTCACCATTCTCGACAATACCTCCAAGGCACCCCGGCACCCTGAAAAGATTCATCGCCAGGAAAATCCGATCAAGAAAAAGCCTTCCTGGATCAAGGTTAAGGCCGGCGGGTCTCCTGTGTATGAGGAAACCCGCAAGATTGTAAAAGAAAACAATCTGGTCACGGTTTGCCAGGAAGCTGGATGCCCGAACATCGGTGAATGCTGGTCTAAAAAGCACGCCACCATGATGATCATGGGTGAGATTTGTACACGCGCCTGCGCCTTCTGCAACGTGCGCACCGGTCTGCCGGGGCCTTTGGATCCGAAAGAACCGGAAAACGTGGCAAATGCCGTTACCAAGCTTGGCCTCAACCATGTGGTCATAACTTCGGTTGACCGGGATGATCTGGATGATGGTGGCGCTCAGCATTTTGTGGAAACCATTCAGGCAATCCGAGAAGCTTCTCCGGAAACCACAATCGAAATTCTGACGCCCGATTTCCTGAGAAAAGAAGGTGCTATTGAGAAAGTAGCCCTGGCAAAGCCGGATGTGTTCAATCACAACCTGGAAACGGTTCCCTCCAAATATCTGACCGTACGTCCTGGCGCACGATACTTCCATTCCATTCGCTTGCTTCAGATGGTCAAGGAAGTTGATCCGCAGATCTTCACCAAGTCAGGCATTATGGTTGGCTTCGGGGAAACGCGGAACGAGGTTCTTCAATTGATGGATGATCTTCGCTCTGCCGATGTGGACTTCATCACAATAGGTCAGTACCTACAGCCCACTCCGCATCACCATGAACTGGTAGAATTTGTGACACCTGAAACATTCAAGTCCTACGAGACCACAGCCTATGCAAAGGGCTTTCTCATGGTTTCCTCCACACCGCTCACAAGATCATCTCATCATGCCGGTGAAGACTTTGCGAGATTGCGGGCTGCCAGAGAGGCCTCCGCATAATGCCAAAGGCAGAAAAGACCCATATTGTCCAGCACCGTGCACAGGACATGTTCGACCTTGTTTGTGACGTAGAAAACTATCCTGAATTCGTTCCCTTGTGTCAGTCACTTAATATCACCTCACGCAAGGAGAAGGCAGACAAAACCCTCCTCGTGGCAGATATGACTATGGCTTACAAAATGCTGAGTGAGACCTTCACAACGCAGGTGCTGATGAAGCCCGACGATCTGTCTATTGATGTGAAATACATCGAAGGCCCATTCAAGTTTCTGGACAATCAATGGCGATTCAAAGAGTTGGAAGACGGCACATGCGAAATCTTTTTCATGGTCGACTACGAGCTCAAAAGCAAAATGTTGCAATTGGCAGCTGGAGCAGTCTTCGACCGGGCATTTTCCATGTTTGTTGATGCATTTGAAAAGCGCGCTGACGAAATTTATGGAACAACTGTAACGGCATAACCATAAATCAAGGTCTGGATTTAGCTTGCAAAATATCTCATAGTCTGGCGCACAAATTCATTTGCAGCGACAGTTATTGATTCATGCGTTTCCTGAACCTCTTCATTTCCCGTTTATTACTTATTCTTGCCTTACTGGTTCCCCTGACAACGATAGAACACGCATTCTCACAGGAGACCAGCGTGGTTGGGGATCTCCAGCCGCTCATCGATGCGGCAAAGGAGAAGGGTGTCAGCGTCATCGTTATCTCTCCTGAACAGGATCAAGACGATGTGGAGAGTAACGAGCCGACAATGTCTGAACAGGCAGTCACTGTCCGCCAGGAAATTCAAAGAATTGCTGTTTATGCACCGGAATTACCTCAGATTGTCTGGGGCAGGCTTCTCGAATTGGGTGACGGATCTATCTCCTGGTTGTTGATCGCCATAGCCATTGCGGTTGTAGGCATTGGCCTTGGAACCATTCCTTCCATCTTCATTGGCAGGTGGTTGCGCGATCATTTTCAGGAGAAATACAATCCTGATCCTGAAACAAGAGCAGAAAAGATCAGCTATCTGATGTTCCGTGCTTTCGTAATGTTCTGTGTCTTCATGATCATGACCGTGATAGCGACTACAGTAGGCATCATCGCCGATACGGGGCACGGACCCACTAGAGCAACGGTCGGAACCATAATCGGTGGATACACGCTATATAGAGTTTTCCGCCATGTCTTCTTCTTCAATCTTTTTGTGCCCGATACGCCGAATTATCGTCTGGTGAACCTTAATGACGAAGAAGCTGAGACAATCCAGAGACGCTGGCGCCGTGGATTGGCAGCCGTTGTCATCCTGTGCTCTTTCTTTGTATGGATCGCCACAATTGGGTTGCGTACCGACGCGCTCAAGCTACTTGTAATCATCGCGCTTGGCATTTCAGCTCTAATAGTGGCTGTGATCGTTTATCAAAGCCGAAAATCACTTGAGAAAGTAATCCTGGGGCCCGGTGAACCCACTAATAAACCCACCTGGCGTCGTTGGATAGCCGCCCAAAGCTATGCAATTTTGATGATCTATGCGGCCGTAACCTGGATGTTCAGCTCAGCAAGAATTGCACTGGATATGGAAAACTCCCTTGCGATCATGGGCGCACCCATCCTGATGGTAATCGGCTGGGTTGTGGGATACAGCCTGTTATTGCTTCTGATCGACCGGTTCTATTCAATTCAGCATCGCCGGTTTGAGGAAAAGGTAAAACTCGCCCACGAACAAAACCTCAAACGTCTGGAAGTGGAGCGCGCAGCGGCTCTCGCCTTGCGGGAAGATGATCGACCAGAGGATGATGAAGAACTTATCATCAGCGAAATTATGAGCGCCAAGGAAATCGGTGAAATGCCGGTATTCAAACCTGTTTTCAAGAATCTGTTTGAACAGGCAGCCGGAATTTTTGTTGGCATCATAGCCCTTGGTTTCCTTCTTGGCACCTGGGATGTGAACCTTGGAGAGCAGGGCAATCCGGTCACAGAATTCATTGATACACTTTCTATTCTTTTCATCGGCTGGTTCCTCTATCGGGCTGTGATTGTTTATGTGGACCATCAACTGGAAGAAGAGGGTATTGGTTCTGACGATCAAGAGGGTGAACTGGGTGATGAAGGCGGAAGCGGTAAGAAGACAAGCCGTATTGGTACACTTCTTCCATTGTTGCGTAATGTCCTGATCGCAACCATTTTGGTCATGTCGATCATGATCATCTTGTCCAATGCAGGTATTGATATCGCGCCTCTATTCGCTGGTGCCGGTGTGATCGGTCTTGCCGTTGGTTTCGGTGCACAAACGCTTATCCGCGACATCTTCTCAGGCGGTTTCTTCCTGTTTGATGATGCTTTCAGGAAGGGTGAATACATCGAGATGGAAAATATTCGCGGAACGGTAGAAAAAATTTCACTGCGCTCGTTCCAGTTGCGGCATCATAATGGTCCGCTGCACACAATTCCTTTCGGTGAAATTAAGCAATTGACCAACTATTCCCGTGACTGGGTAATGATGAAACTGCCACTGCGTCTCACTTACGATACGGATGTGGAACGTGTACGCAAATTGGTCAAAAAACTGGGACAACGCCTGCTTGATCACCAGGAAGTAGGGCATCTCTTCCTGCAGCCGCTGAAATCACAGGGTGTCTATAAAATGGAAGATTCTGCCATGATTATCAGGGTCAAGTTCATGACCAGGCCGGGGGATCAATTTGTCACACGTAAAGTGGTTTACGCCGAAATCAGGGAGCTCTTCGAGCGTGAAGGCATCAAGTTCGCGAACAAGGAGGTAACGGTCCGTCTGGCTGACGAACCGACCAAGCCTTTGACAGATCAAGAGAAACAAGCAATTACTTCGGCAGCCCGCGCTGTGATTGATGATGAAGCAGCTCAAGCCGCAGGTCCCCAAAAGGTGGATGACAGTCCCTGATAATCGACGAAATCCTTAACGGAATTGGTAAATTCCATCGTTCGCGGTTAAACGAATCTTATCGATTTTGCGGTAACGTTTCTGTGATTGATTTAAGGGTTTCAGGAATATGCACCACGACCGCGACTTGCTGCTTCGCAGCGATATTCTAACGAATTGGCAGGATCATTACAGCGAAGTGTTTTCAGAACACACGTTGATACTCCAACACCGCCTACAGGATCTCCCGCACTTCAGACGGGAAAACCTCATCGCGCTCATTGAGAAAGCGCCAGATGATGTCTACGATCTTGTAAGAATGGGTGCTGTGGGATCTAATAAGCATCAATGGCGCCGTGGTTTCAAGGAAGGAACATCCGGCGAGGATATTCTGACAGCGATTGAAGAGGGCCGTTTCTGGATATCCCTGCAGGGATTGCAGGATTGGGATGAAGGTTTTGCTCAGGTTACAGAAAAGATTTTTGCCGATATTGCCCGAAAGGTTCCGACTTTCAAAAGCTTCAAACACAAAACAGGCATGCTGATCTCTTCACCAGGTGCACAGGTTTATTATCACATGGATATTCCCGGTCAGTCTCTATGGCAAATCCAGGGTGAGAAGGATGTCTACGTCTATCCCAACAGCGAGCCTTTCCTGAAAGACAAACAAATGGAAAACGTCTTTCTTGGCGTGACTGAAGAGGAAATCGAGTATCACGACTGGTATGATGATTTCGCTGACAAGATCACCTTGAAGCCAGGAATGATGGCCCATTGGCCACTCAATTGCCCGCACCGTGTTGAAAACCATGACATGGTCAACATCTCCTTGACCACAGAGCACTATACCAAGGAGATCCGGGACCATTACGTCACGCTTTATGCAAATGGGATCCTGCGGGGCATGGGTATTTCACCAGAGAAAAACAGTGCTGGTGCATCCAAATACGCAAAGATGGCCATAGCAGCTGCCCACAAGATGGTTTTCCGTAAAGTTGTAAAGGCAAAATCGCCGAAGGCTCCACGTTCTTTCAAGATCAACCTGAAAGGCGAGGACTTTATGGAAGACGCTTCAAGCGCTGCAGGATAGGATTTCATTGATGGCGATTACTCGTCGTCATCAAGGCCGTAGCCCAATAGCATCTCAAGCGCTTCTTTGACCGTTTCCCGGCGCACACCATCTCTATCCATATCTGCGAATAGGAAGTCTTCAACAAAGGCGCCTTCTTCTTCGCTGAGCGCTACGGCAATGTAGACAAGGCCAACTGGCTTCTTGTCCGTTCCACCGCCTGGGCCAGCAATTCCTGTAACGGCCACCGCTGCATCCACATTTGCAGCTTTAACAGCACCTATCGCCATTTCAGATGCCACCTGAGCGGAAACGGCACCATGCTCTTCGATGAGAGCAGGGTCCACGCCTAAAGACTGTGCCTTTGCTTCATTGGAATAGGTGATAAACCCGCGATCAAAGACTTCAGATGATCCAGAAACAGATGTAAGACAGCCGCCAATCAATCCACCAGTGCAGGATTCCGCTGTGGCAATGATCATGCCGGCCTTGCCAAAGGATTTGATCACTTCACCAGCGATAACTGTCAGTTCTTCGTCAAATGTCATTGGAAAACCACCGTAGTTGAGGCAAGCGCCGCAATTCCTTCTTCCCGGCCTATAGCGCCGATCTTTTCGTTTGTTGTTGCCTTTACTGAAATCCGGTTGAGCTCCAGACCACAAAGCTCTGCAAGATGTGCACGCATTGTATCCCTGTGTGGTCCAATCTTTGGCGCTTCGCAAATAATCGTCACATCCATGTTTGTGATGGTCCCGCCAGCATCTTTCACAAGGCTTAATGCATGAAGCAGAAACTGGTCAGAATTGGCACCTTTCCACTTGGCATCAGATGGCGGGAAGTGCGAGCCAATATCACCGGCACCAATAGTACCCAGAAGCGCATCTGTCAGGGCATGAAGACCCACATCCGCGTCA